>SKVX01000471.1 GCA_007129225.1 Halomonas sp. | reverse complement strand
GCCTCCAGTCGCGATCTGAAGATGCTCCTACAATGGCGTGGCAGCGTCAGTGGGTAGCATCGCTGTGGGAGCGCTGGTTTCCATCTCGACTGGCGCCGGTAGGCGCCTTGGCGGAGGCCGCCGTTGTCATTGATTATCGCCAACGTCGGACAACACTGCCGGGAGGCTTGCGCCTCCAGTCGCGATCTGAAGATGCTCCTACAATGGCGTGGCAGCGTCAGCGAGACTGAACCAGCCAACGACGCAGCTGACGAAGCGATTCCCGGGAACTGCTGTCCGGCCATAGCCACAGGCGTCGCCCATCGATCTCGAGGGCTATCAGCCAGGGTCCCATATAATGGCAACGCAGTGCGACATCGTGTCGCTCTTCGCCTGGCTCAGGCCGCCAGTGCCAACGACAGCCGACTTTGCCCTCGGGGACGATCCTCAGCTCTCCGCAGGCATGAGCCTGCTCGAGCCGCCAAGCCACCAGCAGCAGCCAGGCGAGACCGGGCCCTGCCAGCCAGGCACTGCCATGGCCAATCAGCAAGGCCAGCAGCGCCAGTGACAAGAGCGCATGGACCCAGCGTGCCAGCCTAGACGGGGCGACGCGGATCGTTATCGGCGTTCTCGGCATGTTCCTGGATCAGCCGCACGATTCGATGAAAGGCAGGATCTTCCGGCTGTTCGCGTCGCATCAACCAGGCAAACAGATCCTGATCCTCCCCTTCGATCAGCAGGCGATAAGCGTTCTGGTCCTCGGCATCCAGATGGTCATAACAGTGCTCGAGAAAGGGTATCAGCAGCAGGTCCAGCTCCCACATTCCGCGGCGTGAGTGCCAGTAGAGCTGCCGGCGCAGGGCAGCGGCCTCAGGATTAGTCGCTGGGTCATCCGATTTCGTCACATCGCTCAACGTCGGCCTCGACTGTGCAGGTGAGTGAAGCGTCAGTATACCGGAGCCACCTGAACGGGACAGCTCAGCAGGCCGGTTTCGACACATTCCTTGACCATGGTCGTAGTGCGTTGTTTTATCTCGGTTTGCGCAGTATGCTGATGAAAGAAGAATAATGCCGCCCAGGTCCAACCGGATCCGGGGACTGCTTGGAGATCACCGATGACCAAATCCGAATTGATCGAGCAGATTGCGATGCATCAGCCGGAGCTTTCGATCAAGGAAGTCGAATCTGCGGTTCGCCTGATCCTCGATGACATCACCGACACCCTGGCAGAGGGCGGGCGAGTGGAAATTCGCGGCTTCGGCAGCTTTTCGCTGCACTATCGCGAGCCACGCGTCGGCCGCAATCCCAAGACCGGCGAGCCGGTCGCGCTCGAGGGCAAGTTCGTGCCACACTTCAAGCCGGGCAAGGAGCTTCGCGAGCAGGTCAATGCCAGCCGCGCCCTCGGCTACTAACCGAATTCATCACAAGGGATACCCACATGCGTTGGCTCAAAGGCCTTATCCTGGCCATCATTCTGCTGGCGGTGCTGCTGGTTGGCATCCTGTTTGCCGTGAACAACCAACAGACAGTGCCCCTCAACCTGATCTGGATGGAACTGCCGGCCGTGTCACTCTCGGTCTGGCTACTGGCTGCCCTGGTCTGTGGCGTGCTCCTGGGCATGCTGGCCATGACCGGGGTATGGCTCAGGCTGCGCACGGCGCTATCCCGAGCCCAGCGCCAGAATCGGCAACAGCGCAAGGAGCTCGATCGGCTGCGTGTGCAGGAGCTCAAGGAACTGCCCTAGATGCCCGACGTCCTGCTGCTGGCCCTGTTGGTGGCAGCCGTTGCCATCGGCTGGTGGCTTGGCCGCCGTGAACGGCGGGGCACCCGCGATGATGAAGCGCCTGCGTCACTGTCACGGGATTACTTCGTCGGCCTGAATTACCTGCTCAACGAGGAGCCGGATCGCGCCATCGAGACGTTTGTCGGCGCACTCGAAGTCAACAGCGAAACGATCGATACCCATATCACCCTGGGCAATCTATTCCGCACCCGGGGTGAAGCCGATCGTGCCGTCAAGATCCACCAGAACCTGCTGGCCAGACCCACGCTCACGGCCGCACAGAGCGACCAGGTCCAGCTCGAGCTGGCCCGCGACTTTCTCAACCTGGGCCTGCTCGACCGTGCCGAGCGCCTGCTGCAGCAGCTGATTCGAGAATCCAGTCGCGACGAGGTTCGCCATGCCGCCAAGCGCCTGCTGGCCGACCTCTTCGATCGGGAGGGCGAGTGGCAGGCCGCCTTCGACGTGGCGCATCCCACACTGACCCGCAAGCATGACGATATCCGCCGCGCCGCCGCCCACTGGCTCTGCGAGCTGGCCGACCAGGAGCGACACTCCGCCAGCCCCGGCCTGGCCCGCAAACATTTGCGACAGGCACTCTCGGTCGACGCGAGGTGCGTACGTGCCAATCTGCTGCTGGCAGCCATGGCACAGGATACCGGCCACTACCGGGACGCCATTCGCTTGCTGATGCGCATTCCCGATCAGGACCTGGATTTCATCCCCACGGTACTGGAACCCCTGCACCACGCCTATCAGATGCTGGGTGACGAAGAAGGGCTGGTTGCCCGTCTGGAAAGTCTGCTGGAGCGTGCCCACTTCACCAGCCTGATCATCAGGCTGGCCGAGACACTGAGAAGACGTCATGGCAACCAGGCCGCCATCGACCTGGTCAGCGATCGGCTCAACCGATCGCCGAGCCTGGGCGGGCTCGATTATCTGCTCGATCTCTACCAGCACCAGCAGTATGAGCGGGGTACACCCGATAGCCGTATCCAGTTGCTCAAGCAGCACACCCATACCCTGCTCCTGGCACGGCCGCGCCACCGCTGCGGTCGCTGTGGCTTCGCCGGCGAACCACTGCATTGGCAGTGCCCACGCTGCCGCAGCTGGGGGACGACCCGACCGATTACAGGCATCGAGGGGGAGTGACCCGACTGCCTGGGGTCAGGCCAACAACTCCTGCTCGATGGATTCCAGTGCCGCCATGGGATCGTCGGCCCGGGTCACGGGCCGACCTATGACCAAGTGAGTACTGCCTGCCGCCATGGCCTCGCGCGGCGTCATGATTCGACGTTGATCATCCGCTGCGGAGAAGCTCGGCCGAATGCCGGGCGTGACCTTGAGGAAGCTGTCGCCACACAGCTCGCGCAACCGAGCCGACTCCTGAGCCGAGCAGACGACGCCGTCCATACCGCTATCCATGGCCAGCCGCGCCAGGCGCTCGACCTGTTCGACAGGCGCCACCGTGACGCCCACCTCCTTTAGATCCGCCGCTTCCATGCTGGTCAATACCGTGACCGCAATCAGATGCGTGTCCAGCCCATGGCGCTCGAGTCGCTCCCGGGCGGCCTCCATCATTCGCCGCCCGCCCCCGGCATGGACATTGACCATCCAGACCCCCTGTTCGGCGGCCGCCTGAACGGCACTTGCCACGGTATTGGGAATGTCGTGGAACTTGAGATCCAGAAAGACCTGGAAGCCGCGCCCATGCAGTGCCTCCACTACATCCGGGCCACTACGGGTAAACAGCTCCTTGCCCACCTTGACCCGACAGCGAGTCGGGTCGAGCCGGTCGGCCAGGCAAAGAGCGGCATCAAGGGAAGGTTGATCCAGGGCAATGATCAGCGGCGAGTCGCTAGACACAATGAGGGCTCCAGTCGGCATCTTGGTCGGTTGCAGGGAGTATATCAGCCCTTCGACTAACCGTTCCCCACCGCCTGGGCTATGCTCAAGGCCAAGGAGAAAAAGACACAGCAGCAGGGCCGGCGGCCTTACCCCAGCCCTTGCCTGCTGGACCGGGAGGATACCATGACCAGCGACCTTCGAATCGGCCCCATCACCCTACCCGATAACCGTGCCCGGCGAGTCCTCGAATCGCTGCTGGAAGGCTCCGACATCACCTTGAACGGCAATGCTCCCTGGGACCCGCAGATATACAACCCCGATTTCTGTACCAGGATTCTGCGCCAAGGCTCATTGGGCCTGGGCGAATCCTACATGGATGGCTGGTGGGAGTGCGACCGCCTCGACGAACTGGCCCAGCGCCTGCTACAACACGGCCTCGGGGAGCGTGCCCGCCCACCCGCCGACCGATTGATGTACCGCCTCCAGGCCGGCCTGATCAACCTTCAAAGCAAGGCGCGCGCCTACATGGTCGGAGAAGCCCACTACGACCTGGGCAACGACCTCTTCGAAAGCATCCTCGACCCCACCATGTGCTACTCGTGCGGCTACTGGAAGGAAGCCGACACCCTTCACGAAGCACAACTGGCCAAACTGGAACTCGCCTGTCGCAAGCTCGAACTGCAACCCGGCATGCGGGTACTCGACATCGGCTGTGGCTGGGGAAGCTTTGCCAAGCATGCCGCCAAACATTACGACGTTTCCGTCACCGGAATCACCATTTCCCAGGAACAGGCTGACTTGGCTCAGCAGCGCTGCTCGGGGCTGCCTGTGGAGATTCATCTAGCGGATTACCGCGATATCCAGGGATGCTATGACCGCATCGTTTCCATCGGCATGTTCGAGCACGTGGGGCACAGAAACTATCGCGCCTACTTCGAAACCGTCAGGAGGGTGCTGGCGGATGGTGGACTCTTCCTGCTGCATACCATTGGCTCGAACAGCTCCTATATCACCGTCGACCCCTGGATCGATCGCTATATCTTTCCCAATGGCGTCCTGCCCTCTGCCCGGCAGGTGGCCGATGCCAGCGAAGACCTGCTGCTGATGGAGGACTGGCAGAATTTCGGGCCCGACTACGATTCGACGCTGATGGCCTGGCTCCAGAACCTCGAGCACCACTGGCCAGAGCTTGCCGAGCGCTACTGCGAACGCACGCACCGCATGTTCCGTTACTATCTTTCCGTTTGCGCTGGCGCCTTCCGCGCCAGGGATCTCCAGCTATGGCAAGTCGCCTTCTCACGCAACCGTGCCTCTCGCTATGACGCCCCGCGATGAGCCAGGCTGCGAATGGATATACCTACAACCACTGTCGGCAATTTCCTACAACAACAGCCAGATGATTTACGCCCAGTTACAACGTATATTAGCCGTTCACAAACGGCTCGGCCCTTGGTGCCTATGCATTCGAAAGCATCGGCCCTCCTCACGTCTTGAGCCGACACTATAAGAATGACAGGCCTGCACGCAGCAGGGACTATAGGACGCCCGCATGACCGAAGAGAACGCCATGACGGGTGGGGGGCTGGAGATGCCTGGCAAGATTCGTGAGTTTACCGAACGGCTGCCCGGCATCATCTTCCAGTTTCATCGTGGTCAGGATGGCCACATGCACTTCCCCTACCTGGCCGGTAGCGGAACCGGCCTGCCGGGCATCGACCGTGATGCAATGGGCCAGGACGCACGGCACATGCTCGACCGGCTCGATGACGACGACTATCCGAAGCTGATGGCCGCCATCGAACGTTCGGCTCGCTGGCGCGTGCCCATCGCGACGAAATTCCGCATCCACCTGGCCCCTGGCCGCTCCCGCTGGGTTGCGCTGCGCGCGCAGCCGGAGGATGCCCGGGCGGGCGTACTCTGGCATGGCCTGATGATCGATATCACCGAGCAGATGGTGGAGGAGGCTCGGCTGCGTCGGCTGTCGGATACCGATGACCTCACCGGGCTGGCCAACCGCCGCAAGCTGATGGCACAACTCGACCAGGAGATCTCGAGATGCAACCGGCATGGCTCACCCCTGTCGCTGATGCTGATCGATCTCGACCACTTCAAGCGCGTCAACGACACCTGGGGACACCTCCAGGGCGATCAGGTGCTGGTGGAACTCGCCAGACTGTGCCAAGCGGTATTGCGCGAGGAGGACACCATCGCTCGACTCGGTGGCGAGGAGTTCGCCGTGATCCTGCCGGCCACTCCACTCGTGCGTAGCCGTCCACTTGCCAAGCGGCTCCAACAGCGCATTGGCGAACACGCCTTTGGCATCGAGCCCGGACAGATCACCGCAAGCATTGGCCTGGCCGAATACCGGCCAGGCGAGCCTCGGGACGTCCTCATTGAACGTGCCGATCGCTGCCTGTATGCGGCCAAGCACCAGGGCCGCAACCGTGTCGTGAGCTGATGCCGACCTCACCGTACCTTCCCACGCCGCTGGAGATAACGCATCAGGCCATGCACCGGCAGATACAGCACCAGCGGCCATCCCAGCATCAATATTGCCAGGTAGGCAAACGGCGCAAGCATCTCCTGCGGCATGCCGAAGGGGCCATGGACCCAGTTGATGTTGCGCTCGGCATCGGTGAACATATAGGTCAGTGGAATCACAAGCCAGGTGAGCAGCGTCTGCCACACCAGGGCACGGCTTTCGTAGCCGAGCCGTAGAATGGCCAGACCCGCGACGAAGGGCAGCACCAGATGGTAGAGCGACAGCGCGCGCGCCAATGGGGGGTGCTCCGGGTCGAACATATACTCGGTGCCGCCGATGGGGTGGAACCCGGTCAGCCAGGCCACCCCTACGTCAACCCCCCAGAAGAGCCCGACCAGCAGCACGGCCAGCCACTGCATGGAAAGCAGCAGCCGGTTTTCCATCCATAGTCCGATCAGGATCAGGAAACTGGCCAGATTGCATAGCCAGAAGTAGTTCTGGGCACCCAGCATGACCGCATAGGCCGGCGCCCAGAAAAGGATCCAGACCGAAAAGAGGAGTTTGAGCCAGAGTGGCAGTTGGTGAGCGAGACGAGGCATGAAGCCCTCCCTTGAAGCATGCACTCCAAGCATAGACCTTCAAGCCTGGCTCCCTGATTGATTGACAGGGCACCCGTACCATCCGAATGTTGGTAGGAGGCCCCAACCACTCGATTGAGGAGGATGCCATGGCCCGGCTTTCTCGG
>SKVX01000293.1 GCA_007129225.1 Halomonas sp. | reverse complement strand
GCGATCGAGAAGTAGTGGATCATGTCGCCACCCAGCAGCAGCAGCGCCATCAGTACCAGCAAGGTGGTACCAGACGTCGCCAGCGTGCGGGAGAGGGTGAGGTTGATCGCTTCGTTGAAGATCGCCGGCATGTCGTCGATTCGTGACTTGCGGATCGTCTCGCGGATACGATCGTAGACCACGATGGTGTCGTTGAGCGAGTAGCCGATCACCGCCAGCAGGGCCGCCAGCACGGTGAGATCGAAGTCGAGCTGGAACAGCGAGAAGATGCCGACCACGATGAGCACGTCGTGCATCAGTGCCAGAAGGGCGCCGATGGCGAACTTGTACTGAAAGCGGAAGGCCACGTAGAGCATCACCACGCCGAGTGCCACCATCAGCCCCAGGCCGCTTCGGTCGCGTAGCTGCTCACCCACCTGGGCGCCGACGAACTCGGCGCGAATCAGCTCGACGGTGTCGCCTTCGGCGCGCAGCAGGCTGACCACCTGCTCGCCGACGTCGGGGTCGAAGGCCTGCTGCAGGCGGATCAGCACCTCGGTGGAGGCGCCGAAGGTCTGCACCGAGACGTCGCGGAAGCCGGCGTCCTCCAGGATCAGCCGGATGGCCTCCAGCGAAGGCGCCACGCTGTAGCGCACCTCCACCAGGGTGCCGCCGGTGAAGTCCAGCCCCAGGTTTAGCTGCTGGAACAGCAGCGAGACGATCGACGCCAGGATCAGTGCCGCCGACACCAAGAAGGCGATGCGGCGCTTGCCCATGAAGTCGAATTGTCGATTGATGAGGGTTTTCATTACCACCTCTTATATCCAGAGCTTCTTGACTGGTTTACCACCGTAGGTGAGGTTCACCATCGATCGGGTCACCAGCAGAGCGGTGAACAGCGATGTGATGATCCCCAGCGACAGGGTCACGGCGAAGCCCTTGACCGGTCCGGTGCCGATCGAGAACAGGATGACCGCCACCAGCAGGGTGGTGATGTTGGCATCGACGATCGAGGTGAAGGCGCGCTCGTAACCGGCATGTATCGCCTGCTGAATCGATAGACCGCTGCGCAACTCCTCGCGTATTCGCTCGAATATCAGTACGTTGGCGTCCACCGCCATGCCCAGCGTCAGCACGATGCCGGCGATGCCGGGCAGGGTAAGAGTCGCACCCAGCATCGACATGGCGGCGATCAGCAGGGTCAGGTTCAGTGCCAGGGCCACGTTGGCGAAGATGCCGAACACCTTGTAGCGGATCAGCATGAACAGCACCACCAGTACCAGGCCGATCTGCACCGACATGACGCCGCGCTTGATGTTTTCCGCACCCAGGCTCGGGCCGATGGTGCGCTCCTGAACGAAGTAGATCGGTGCCGCCAGCGAGCCGGAGCGCAGCAGCAGGGCGAGCTCGGCCGCCTCGGTGGGCGAATCGAGCCCGGTGATGCGGAAGCTGTTGCCCAGCGCGCTCTGGATGGTGGCCAGGCTGATCAGCCCGCGCTCGGTATAGGGTTCGCGAACCGTGACTTCCTCGCCGTTCTCGATCACTGTGCGGTCGCGGGTCTTGTGCTCGATGAAGAGCACCGCCATGTTGCGACCGATGTTGGTGCGCGTGGCGCGGTTCATCAGCGTACCGCCGGTGCCGTCCAGGTTGATGTTGACCTGGGGCCGGCCGTTCTCGTCGAAGCTGCGGCTGGCGCTGGAGACACTGTCGCCGGTGATGATCACGTCGCGCATCAGGTCGGCGCTGCGCGAGGGGTCATTGCGGAAGCTGAAGGTCTGGGTCTCGATGTCCGGCGTGTCTGGGCGCGCCTCGAGGCGGAATTCCAGGTTGGCGGTGGCACCCACCACTCGCTTGGCAGCAACGGTGTCCTGCACGCCGGGCAACTCGACCACGATCCGGTCGGGCCCCTGGCGCTGCACCATGGGCTCGGCCACACCCAGCTCGTCGACCCGGTTGCGCAGGGTCGTGAGGTTCTGGTTGACGGCGTAGTCCTGAAGGTCGTTGACCGCCTGCTCGGTCATGGTCATGACCAGTTGGGCGCCGCGACCATCGCCGACGCTGTCATAGTCGAAGTCGCGGAACTCACGGGCGATCAGCCGGCGTGCGGTGTCGCGATCCTCTTCATTGGCGAAGGTGATGGTCAGGGTGCGATCTTCGATCTCGGTGCCGCGGTAGCGGATACGCTCGCTGCGAAGCTGCTCGCGCATGGCGCTGGCATTCACTTCGAGACGCTGCTCGAGCGCCGCGTCCATGTCCACTTCAAGAAGGAAGTGCACGCCGCCGCGCAGGTCCAGACCCAGGGTCATTGGCGAGGCGGAAAGCGCCTGAAGCCATTGGGGGGTCGCCTCGGCCAGGTTCAGCGCCACGACGTAATCGTCACCGAGCATGCCGGCGATCATGTCCCGGGAGCGCAGTTGGTGGTCGGGATCTTCCAGGCGGATCAGGACCCGGGTGTCCTCGCTCTCCACGCCCTTGATGTCGATCCCGGCGTCGAGCAGCGATTGGCGAATGCTGTCGAGCTGGTCGGCATCGATGGTGGCATCGCCGCGGGCACTACTGATCTGTACCGACGGATCTTCCGGATAGAGGTTGGGCAGCGAGTAGACCAGGCCTACGAGCAGCACAATACCTATCAGCAGATACTTCCACAGGGGGTAACGGTTGAGCATGCGAGCCCTGCCCTTGGTTGCTGAAAACGGGTTGCTGAAAATGAAAAGAGGTGGCTGACACTGCGGCCAAAGAGACAACAACACGGCCGCATGCCGGGGGCGCGGAGGGCGCCCTGGGCATCGGCCGGATTGCGACCCTCGCCGTTACCCGACCGGGGAGGGTCGATCGGCAAGGACGAGGAGCGTCGAAGTCAGATGGACTTGATGGTGCCCTTGGGCAGCACGTTCGCCACAGCGCTCTTCTGTACATTGACCTCGGTATTGTCCGCGATTTCCAGGGTGATGAAATCATCGCCAACCTTGGTGATCCGGCCCAGCAGGCCACCGCCGATGACCACCTCGTCGCCCTTGGAGAGGCCGCCGACCAGTTCACGGTGCTGCTTGGCTCGCTTGGCCTGGGGACGCCACAGCAGGAAGTAGAAGATCAGTACGAAACCGACCAGCATGATGATCTGTGCCATGCCGCCACCGGCGCCGCCAGCGTCCTGGGCCATGGCCGGAGAGATGAAGAAGTCCAGCATGAGAGGCGTGTCTCCTGAGAGGGTAAGTTAAGGTTGCGTGCGAGAAACGTTCATCGAGCGATGCTGCGCGGCGGGAGGGCCACGGCGTCGGTCGACGATCAATTCGGTGCGGGAGGTACCGGCAGCCCCCGCTGCGCATAGTAGCCTTCCACGAAGTCCGCCAATGTACCCGCTTCGATGGCACCGCGCAAACCGGCCATGAGCCGCTGATAATGGCGCAGGTTGTGGATCGTATTGAGCATCGAGCCGAGCATTTCGCCGCAGCGGTCCAGATGATGCAGGTATCCGCGGGAGAAGTGCTGGCAGGTATAGCAGTCACAATCGTCTTCCAGGGGCCGCGTGTCGTGGCGGTGCTTGGCATTGCGGATCTTGACGGTGCCTTCGGCGGTGAAGAGGTGGCCGTTGCGGGCATTGCGGGTGGGCATCACGCAGTCGAACATGTCGATGCCACGACGAACCCCTTCCACGAGGTCTTCCGGCTTTCCCACGCCCATGAGGTAGCGTGGGTACTCCTCCGGCATCCATTCGGGCAAATAGTTCAGCACCCCGATCATCTCCTCCTTGGGCTCGCCGACGGAGAGGCCGCCGATGGCCAGGCCGTCGAAGCCGATCTCGAGAAGGCCCTCGAGAGAGCGACGGCGAAGGTCGGGATACATGCCGCCCTGAATGATGCCGAACAGCGCCGAGGGCGAGTCGCCATGGGCATCTAAGGAGCGCTTGGCCCAGCGCAGCGAGCGCTCCATGGAGAGCTCGGCTTCCTGCTCGGTGGCGGGGTAGGGCGTGCATTCGTCGAAGATCATCACCACGTCGGAGCCCAGCGAGCGCTGCACTGCCATCGACTCCTCGGGGCCCATGAAGACCTTGGCGCCATCCACCGGCGAGCGGAAGTGCACGCCCTGTTCGGTAATCTTGCGCATCTCGCCCAGGGAGAAGACCTGGAATCCGCCGGAATCGGTGAGGATCGGCCTGTGCCATTGGGAGAAGTCGTGCAGGTCGCCGTGGGCCTCGATCACATCGGTACCCGGGCGAAGCCACAGGTGGAAGGTGTTGCCGAGGATGATCTCGGCGCCGATCTCCGCAACCGACGCCGGGGTCATGCCCTTGACCGTGCCGTAGGTGCCCACCGGCATGAAGGCGGGTGTCTCGACCGTGCCGCGGGGGAAGGTCAGCCTACCGCGGCGAGCCCGGCCGTCGCTGGCCAGCCGCTCGAAGGACATGAAGGATTCGTTACGCATGGTTATCTCGATGGAAAAACGTGGTGTGCCGAGCAGGGCCGGGCAAGGCGAGCGCCGGCGAATTCACGGCGCTTGTCGGGTGTGAATGAGTCGACGTTGAATTCAGCATGATCGCACTCAGCCTGTATTGCGGGTCAGGAACTCTTGCGGGTTAAAAACATCGCATCGCCATAGCTGAAGAAGGCGTAGCGCTCGGCCACGGCTTCGCGATAGGCCGCCATGATCGTTGCGTACCCGGCGAAGGAGGAGACCAGCATCAGCAGGGTCGACTCGGGCAGGTGGAAGTTGGTGATCAGGGCGTCTACGCAGCGCCACTCGTAGCCCGGGTAGATGAAGATGTCGGTCTCGCCGCTGTAGGGAGCGATCTCTCCACTGGCACTCTTCATGCAGGCGCTCTCCAGGCAGCGCACGCTGGTGGTGCCAACGGCGACCACGCGACGACCGGCGGCTTGGGCGGCCCGAACCTTCTCGCAGGCGAGCTCGCCCACCTCGATCCACTCGCTATGCATCTGGTGTTCGCGGATGTCGTCGGCGCGCACCGGCTGGAAGGTGCCGGCGCCCACGTGCAGGGTGACGAAGGCGCTGTCGATGCCCTTCTCCGCCAGGCGCTGCAGCAGCGGCTCGTCGAAGTGCAGCCCGGCGGTGGGTGCGGCCACGGCGCCGTCGCGTCTGGCATAGACGGTCTGGTAGCGCTCGCGGTCGGCCAGTTCGTCTTCGCGGGTGATGTAGGGCGGCAGCGGCATATGGCCATGCCGCTCAAGCAGCGCGATCAGCGGCGTCTCTCCCAGGAAGCGCAGCTCGAACAGGGCGTCGCGGCGGCCCTCCACCACGGCGTGGATGTCGCCCTCGAAGATCAGCTCGGTGCCGGGCTTTGGCGACTTGCTGCTGCGCAGGTGTGCCAGGCCCCGGTGGGCGTCCAGCGGCCGCTCCAGCAGCATTTCCACCTTGCCGCCGCTGGCCTTGTGGCCGTGCAGGCGCGCGGGAATTACCCGGGTATCGTTGAACACCAGCAGGTCGCCGGGCTCGAGCAGATCGAGAAGGTCGGCAAAGCGGCGGTGAGCCAGCTCGCCGCTAGTGCCATCCACGCACAGCAGGCGGCAGTCGCTGCGCTGCTCGGAGGGGTAGCGAGCGATCAGCTCCTCGGGAAGCTCGTAATGGAAATCGGCGCGCTGCATGCAGGGTCGGGTCCGCAGGAAAGATCGGCAGAAGCGGCTGTCGGGCAGCCGGACAAGCCCGAAAGGATACCGAAAATCGGCCGCGTCGTCAGGCCTTCCGATTGACCTGCCGTCACGGCCACGTATAATGCACCGCGCTGCCGGCGTGGCGGAATTGGTAGACGCAGCGGATTCAAAATCCGCCGGGTGCAAGCCCTTGTCGGTTCGAGTCCGACCGCCGGTACCATTTGGAAAACAGTGGCTTACGAGCGGCTGTTTGTGTTTCTACCCTCCCTCTTTCTAGTGCGTGGTCGCTGAAGGCCGCTCTCGAGCCCGGCCAGACATGGCATTACAGGCTGTAGCCGGACACACCCAGGCGGGCGGCGACCTCGGTGACGGGATAGCCCCGCTCTGTAACCAGCTTGACGGCTTCGATCTTGAATTCTTCGGTGTATCTTTGACGGCTCATGGGGCCTCCTGGCTGCCTTCAGTATAAGGCCTGGAGGTGCCTGAGAAACCCGGGGCGATTAGGCTGACAGCCAGGGATCGCCGGGGTTGGCGAGGGGAACCGCCGGGCATGGTGACAGTCACTAGTGTGCAGCAGGTTATTTATGTGCCTGCCAACCGTTCTAGGGAGAGAGCTGCATGAGTTCCAGTGACGCGTCCTTGCTGTCCGCCCCCCCCCTTCGCCGCCACCATCGCCCCGAAGGAGCTTCCGACTGGTGCGCCTACCGGCTGGTGCGCTTCATGCGCTTCTTTGCCGACCTGTTCTTTGCCGGTCGCTACGGCCACCGCGCGGTGGTGCTAGAGACGGTGGCGGCGGTGCCGGGCATGGTCGGTGGCTCACTGCAGCACCTGCGAGCGCTGCGAAAAATGAAGGATGACGATGGCTGGATTCGTACCCTGCTCGACGAGGCAGAGAACGAGCGCATGCACCTGATGACCTTCATCGAAGTGGCGCAGCCATCCCGGCTGGAGCGAGCCCTGATCCTGGTGGCCCAAGGGATGTTCTACAACCTCTTTTTCTTGCTCTACCTGTGCTCAAGCAAGACAGCCCACCGGGTGGTGGGCTATCTCGAGGAAGAGGCAGTGATGAGCTATACCGAGTATCTCGAGGGCATTGACAGCGGCAAGTACGAGAACATTCCGGCGCCGCAGATCGCCATCAATTACTGGAAGCTACCGGCGGATGCTCGCCTTCGCGAGGTGGTCGAGGCGGTGCGGGCCGATGAAGCCGAACATCGCGACGTCAACCACGATTTCGCCAGCCAGCTCGC
>SKVX01000483.1 GCA_007129225.1 Halomonas sp. | reverse complement strand
CGCTATCGTCGAATTTTATAATCAGAGTGGTCATTCTTGATGACGATTCAAAGCCTGATGAGCGTGATTGGCTGCCAGCTAGTAGAACAGTCCAATAGCCACTTTGACTGGATGATTGGGCGACTTGGGCCTGGCGTTGGTAGGTCCAGACCTCCCTTCCCGCACCATCACGTGTAGTAATATTTGGTGAGCCAAAATTTTCCAAGACTTCGGCTTTGCTTGTTTTGCCAACCTGCAGGTTCATTTGAACATTGCCCTGCGTAAGCTCGCTATTACGTGAATCTAGTGGCTTGTATGGTGATGCGCAGCCAGTAAGAAATAGTAATATAAGTGCGAATATCGTCGCCGCATTGATTCTTTTCATTCCCTTGTTCCCTAGGTTTTAAATATCTGATATTAGTGGATTTTAATAGCTATAGAGCCCGCCCCTATCTGGTGAGTCCACAGGTTCGATTGTAACCTAGCTTTACGCAGTCTTCTACATGCAGTCAGACAGCGACCTAAGTCTCAAACACTACCTTGTACAAGCTTTCCATGAGGGCAAGGCTGCAGCTTGCAGGCCGTCCCATAGTGGGAGTCGTCATCACTCGGTCATTTAGAAAGCTGGCAGCCCCAACCCACTCACCCTCACCACTTCCCTCGTCACCGCCTCATCCAGCATCCCACGTCCCGTCTCCACCAGCGTGAGCCAGTCCCTCGCGCGGGTGATGCCGGTGTAGACCAGTTCCCGGGTGAGGATGGGATTGGGGGCGTCGGGGAGCAACAGGGCGGTGTGGGTGAACTCCGAGCCCTGGGATTTATGTACCGTCATGGCGAATACAGTTTCTACCGCCTGCAGGCGGCTGGGCAGCACCCACTTGATGCTGCCGCTGCCGTCGCTGGCGGGGAAGGCGACGCGCAGCAGGGTGCGGCCGGGCTGTTCGCTTGCGCTGCGCGCTTCGGGCACGGCGAGGGTGATGCCGATATCGCCGTTCATCAGCCCCAGGCCGTAGTCGTTGCGGGTGACGAGCACCGGGCGGCCTTCGAACCAGCCCTGTTCCAGCTCCAGGTTGCTGGCCTTGAGCCAGCCGGCGCGACGCAGGGCCCGGCCGATGCGCGGGTTCAGTCCTGTAATGCCCCACGGGCCTTTCCTCAGCGCACACAACAGCTGGAAGTGGCCGTGGGCAGCGAGCACCTGGCGGGCCCAGTCGTCATAGGGCTGGCGCGCTTCGCCATCGCCGAAGAAGGGCTGCGCGGGGCGGGCTGACTTCATTACTTCCAGGTAGTGGCCGTAGCCGAGCGGCGGCGCGATGGGGTCGCCGCGGCGGTCGTGGCGGCCTTCGCCGCTATTGGCGAAGCCGGCCGGGTTGCCGTTCACCACCAGGCGATCCAGCGCCGGGTCGTCGGCGTCCGCCAGGGCGAGGCGGGCGATGTCGGCGTACCCCTGCTGGAAGATCTCGTGAACGGCGCGCTTCTTTTCTTTCGTGCCGTGGTCGGTGTCGAGCGGGCGGTTGACCGCTTCGGCGAGCTGGCCGATGCCACTTTTCGCATCGAAGCGGTGGCTTACCCGCAGCATGGCGATGGCCTGGTCCAGGGGCTGGCCGGCCTCATCGCGGTATTGCTCGGGTATCGGCGTGCCGATCACTCGTTCCAGCCAGTCGCAAGTGGCCGGGGTGTAGTGGCCCCCTTCGGCGCGCTGGCACAGGTCGCCAAGCACGGCGCCGGCTTCCACCGAGGCGAGCTGGTCCTTGTCGCCGAGCAGGATCAGCCGCGCCTTGGGCGGCAGGGCGGTGAGCACGGCGGCCATCATTTCGATATCCACCATCGAGGCTTCGTCGATCACCAGCGCATCCAGCGCCAGCGGGTTGCCAGCGTGGTGGCGGAAGTGGCGGGTATCCGGTCGCGAGCCCAGCAGGCGATGCAGCGTGGTGACCTCGGTGGGGATGCTGTCGCGCAGGATTGAGATATCCACACCCTGTTGGCCCATGGCGGCGGCCAGTTCCACCAGCGAAAGCCCCTGCACCTGCTTGGCGATGGATTCGTTGAGCCGTGCGGCGGCCTTGCCGGTGGGGGCGGCCAGGCGAATGCGCAGCGGGTGCGGAGCGCCTGAGCCTGCTTGTACCGGCTCGCCCAAGGCCAGCGCTTGCAGCAGGGCGAGCAATTTGACCACGGTGGTGGTCTTGCCGGTGCCGGGGCCGCCGGTGATCACCGCGAAGTGTGCCTGGGCGGCGAGGGCACAGGCGATTTTTTGCCAGTCCAGTTCGGTGGTGGTGAACAGGGCATTGAGAGCGGTGGCGAAGCGATTAGTGTCGGTGGCGTTGTCCGGGCGCCTTTCGGCGCCAGTCGTGAGCTGAAGCTTCCTCCTACAGATTTCGTCGCTTGTGCTGGAGGGTAAGGCGTTATCCGGGCGCCTGTCGGCGCCAGTCGTGAGCTGAAGCTTCCTCCTACAGATCTCGTCGCCTGTGCTTGAGGGTAAGGCGTCATCCGGGCGCCTGTCGGCGCCAGTCGTGAGCCGAAGCTTCCTCCTACAGATTTCGTCGCTTGTGCTTGAGGGTAAGGCGTCGTCGCTTGTGCCCAGTCTTGCCGAGATGTGGTGGCGAATATCCTGCTCGTACTGCCAGTAGCGGCGCAGGTAGAGCCGCACGTTGCCGTCGCGTTCGCTGCGCACCAGCGGGGTATTGCCTGGGCCGCTACCGTCCGCCACCAGGGCGGGGTGGTGCAGGGCGTCGCGCCAGGTGGCGAATTCCAATCCTGCCAGCAGGTCGCTGGGCAGCGGCGGCGGATCGCTGAGGTCGTCGCCTTCCGGGGGCAGCGAGAGCGCCAGGTCGGGGGCGGCCAGGGTCTGGGCGAGATCGAGGCATACGTGGCCGCGGCCGAGCTGATGGCTGGCAAGGGCGGCGGCGAGCAGCAGCAGGGGAGGGGCGTCGCTCACCTCGCGCTGGAAGAAGCTCGCCAGCGCCCGGTCCAGCGCGCGCAGCCAGCCGCGCTCCACCCAGCGGTCGAGCAGGGCGAACAGCGCCTGGGTGTCGTGAAGCGCGGCCAGGGGCGGTTCCGGTTTGGCGGGTTCGCTCCTGCCGGGTGGGTCGCCGATATCGACCTCGTTATTTACACCTGCTTCGTTGCTGGCGCCAGATTTCTCACCGAGATCGGCGAACAGGTCCGGGGTGGCGTCGTCCTGATGCTTGCTGCGCTTGCTCATGCCGGCGCCTCCGTTGCCTGGGTGGCAGCGCTTGCTGCCTGGGCGTCGCCCTGGAACAGCGCATCCATCGCTTCGATCAGCTGGCGCGGGGGGCGCTCGGCGTGCACGCCGCGGCTCTCCGCATTCGCGCCCCTGAGAAAGACCGTGAGCGAACCGCCGATGTGGCGGTCGTAGTCGTAGCCCGGCAGGCGTGCCTTGAGCAGCCGGTGCAGGGCCAGCAGGTAGAGCGCGTACTGCAGGTCGTAGCGTTTATCGGCCACCGCCTGGCGCATCGCCTCGGGGCTGTAGGCGCTGTCGTCCGGCCCCAGGTGGTTCGATTTCCAGTCGGCCACGTAGTAGCGCCCTTCGTGCTCGAACACCAGGTCGATGAAGCCCTTGAGCATGCCGTTGAGGGTGTCGGCATCCAGCGCGGGGCGCGGCAGGCTGGTGCCTACGCTGCCATCCGGGCAGGGGAGTGTGTAAGCACTTACGAGGGCGTCCAGCCGGCGGGTGTCGACCTGGCGCGAGGCGAACCAGAACTCCATCTCCACCTGGTAGCTCGTCAGCGCTTCGAGCGTGAGGCTGCCCGCGCCATCGGGCAGCGGCAGTGGGGCGGCGAGCAGGGTGCCGAACCAGGCGTGCAGGGTATTCAGCCACGGCTGCCAGCCGCGCACCTGGCAGCGCCGCCCCAGGGTCTCCTCGCGCAGGGCCGGGTCGCGGACCACGCGGGCGAAGCCGTGCTCGCCGGCCCACTCCAGAATGCCATGCAAGAAAGTACCGGGCCCAGGCCCCCTGGGAAACCGATGCAATGAACGATCTGCGCTCGGCCATACGGCGTTACTCTCTCGTTCGAGATGCTCATTTCCAGACACGTAAACTCCGCTCTCTCGCTCGAGAGTGCCTTGTCTGGCCGTCGCTCGATTGCGTTCATCAACGAGTGGTGACTTGTCGTGGGGCTCCTCGATAACTTCCAGCGCGGTGGCTTCCATGGCGGTGGCCGGCTCGGGCAGGCTGCCGTTTCTCTGCGCTTCGCTGTCATGGGGGGTAGAAGGTAAGTCAGCCCTTACTGGGGCGCTTGCCGATGCGACGGTAACGGTCTCCCCCGAGAGGCGCAGCGCCGAGTAGCTGGCGATCCACCAGTGCTCCCGGGCGGGGCGCGTGGGCGTGCGCGCTTCGCCGAGGGCGTCGTCGTGCTCTGTCTGGGTGACGATCTGGGCGTGGGCCGGCGGTGCCGGGGCGATCTCGATGGCCGTGCAGTCGCCCTTGAGCCGCTTGAGCGCTTCACTGAACCCGGTCGGTCCGAGCATATCGCCGTTGGCCAGCAGTTGACCGATGGCGCTGCCTTCGCCGCCCTTGAGCGGCGCCATGCCGAGCCAGGTGGCGTGGCGCGCACGGGTCAGTGCCACGTAGAGCTTGCGCAGGTCCTCGCCGAGGCGCTCGCGATCGACGGTGGCCAGGGTCTCCTCGTCGGCTTCCAGGCTAATGCGCAGGCGGCCTTCGGCATCGTGCCAGCGCAGCGGCGAGTCGTCCTTCTTCGTTGGGCGGTGGCTGCAGATGAAGGGCAGGAACACCAGCGGGTACTCCAGCCCCTTGGACTTGTGAATGGTGATGACCTGCACCAGGTCGGCGTCGCTTTCCAGGCGCAGCTTGTGGGTGTCGCCCTGACCTTCGGGGTGGGCGATGGATTCGGCGAGAAAGCGGATCAGCGCGTGTTCGCCGTCGAGTTCCTGGCTGGCGTGCTGCAGCAGTTCGCCGAGATGAAGGAGGTCGGTAAGCGCTCTCTCACCGTCGCTGGCAGGCCCCCAGGCGAGTAGCCGTGTGGCAACGTCGAAGTCGTGGATGATCTTGCGCACCAGCGGCAGCACGCCCTGGCGCTGCCACAGGCGATGGTAGTCGCGGAACTGCAGCACGCGGCCTTCCCAGGCCAGTTCGTCTTCGTTCAACCTGTCCAGCGTGGCGATATCCAGCCCCAGCACGGAAGTGGCCAGGGCGGTACGCAGCAGCCGGTCGTCCTCGGGCGCCGCGCAGGCGCGCAGCCAGGCGTCGAGTTGGGTGGCGACCGGCGAGGCGAACACCTTGTCCTTGTCGGAGAGGTAGACGCTCTTCACCCCGCGCCGGGCCAGCGCCTGGCGAATCGCCCGCGCCTCGCCCAGGCCGTTGACCAACACGGCCATGTCGGAGGGCTTGAGCGGCTTGAAGGTGCTCTCATCCTGAAAGCCGGTTCGCTCCGCTTGCCCCTCGTTGAGCAGTTCTACCATGGTGGAGGCGCAGCGCTCGGCCATTACGCCGTGGTAGGCGGTCTTGGAGAGCGGCTCGTCGCTATCGAGCTGCCACAGGGTCATGGCCGGCAGTGGCTGGCCCTGGCGGGTCAGTGAGTCCTTGCGGCCTTTGGCGGCGACCGGAATGAACGGCACCGGATTGCTGAACCCTTGGCTAAATGGCTGCGCGGGCGTATCACTGCGTTGCGCGGTGCTCGTAAGCTCGCCTAACCCCCCGTTATGTCTCGCTTCCTGTGCTCCGTGCGCCTTGTGCTCCATCCCGCTCGCCGATTGATCCAAAGGTTCAGGCTGCCGCTCACTTTCACGGAACAGGAAGGCGCCGGGTGGGTGCGCCTCGGCGAATTCGAAGCAGCGGTTTACTGACTCGACCATCTCGCGGCTGGAGCGGAAGTTGGTGCCCAGGGTGACGTGGCGGCCCTGGGTGTCGCGGCGGGCGCGCAGGTAGGTATGGATGTCGGCGCCGCGGAAGGCGTAGATCGCCTGCTTGGGGTCGCCGATAAGGAAGACGCCACACTCGCGGCGATTCTCGCGGATGCGGTACACGCAGTCGAAGATGCGGTACTGCACCGGGTCGGTGTCCTGGAATTCGTCGACCAGCGCGACCGGGAACTGGCGGCGGATCTGTGCGCCCAGCGCCTCACAGTTGGGGCCGGCCAGCGCCCGGTCGAGGTGCGTCAGCAGCTCGTTGGGGCCCATCTCGGCGCGGCGCTCCTGTTCGCGGTCGAGTCGCGCCCGGCACCAGTGCACGGCGTGGGTGAGCAAATCGGCGTAGGAGTCGGGCAGGGCGTTGAGTTCGTCCTGCAGCGCTTCCAGTGCGGCCAGGGCCGGGTGATCCGGCGGCTCGCCCTTGAGCCAGATCTCGGCCATGCCCTGGGGCGTGAGGCGTTTCCAGGCGGCGTCGGTCAGGCCGGGCCAGGTGGCGTCCCCCTGGCACCAGTCGCGCAGCGTGCCGAGCCAGTTGGCGCGGATGCGGGCATTGAAGCTCTGGCCCTTGAAGGCTTTCTGCTGGGCGGCTTCTTCGAACAGCGCCTCGCACTCATCCACCCATTGGGGCCAGGGGGCCTTGAGCTGGGCCAGGCGCTCGGCGGTCTCACTCTGGGCGTTGGCGACCGTCTCGGCCGGGTGCGGGGCATGCTTGTTCAGCGCCTCGGCTTCGGGCATCAGTCCGCGCACGGCAGCGTGCAGTTGCTCGGGCGTGCGCCAGTGGCGCACCACGGTGGCCAGCTCGTCGAGGGTCAGCGGGTAGTAGAAGCTGCGCCAGTAGTCGCGCACCACTTCGAGTTCCAGCTCGGTCTGGTCGTTTTCCAGATCGAGGGAGAACAGGCTGCCGCTGTCGAAGGCGTGCTCGCGCAGCATGCGGTAGCACCAGCTGTGGATGGTGGAGACGGCGGCCTCGTCCATCCATTCGGCG
>SKVX01000142.1 GCA_007129225.1 Halomonas sp. | reverse complement strand
TCGTCATCCTGCGCCGTTGATGGGGCCGGTATCCAGCCGCTTACATACTGTGGCTGGCTATCACGGACGGTTGGCCATCACCACCGCCCGGCGCGGCGAGGGATAGCCCTCCCGGGTTCGCGTCGGGTCGCTCGGGTCGAGGAAGTCGGCCAGCGACTGGAAGGTCATCCACTCGGTGGTGCGCTGCTCGTCGAGGCTGGTAACGGCTTCATCGACGACGCGCACGTTAATGAGCCCGCAGCGCTCGAGCCATTGGCAGAGTGCCCTGGAGGAGGGCAGGAAGTAGACGTTGGGCATGGCGGCGTAGCGTTCGCCGGGCAGCAGCACGGTGGTTTCGTCGCCTTCCACGACGAGGGTCTCCAGCACCAGTTCCCCCCCGGGCCGCAGGGCATCCTTCAACTGCAGCAGGTGCTCCAGCGGTGCGGGACGGTGATAGAGCACACCCATGGAGAAAACCGTGTCGAAGAAGGCGAGCTTCTCCGGTACGTCTTCGATGCCCACCGGCAGGAAGTGGGTGCGTCCGCCGTCGGCGTCGCCGACGAAGTGCCTCAGCGCCTGGAACTGGTAGTAAAAGCGCGGCGAGGGGTCGATCACCAGCACGAAGCTGGCTCCGGCCCCGGCCATGCGCCAGGCGTGGTAGCCGCTGCCGCCGCCGACATCGAGCACCCGGCGGCCTTCCAGCGGCGCCAGGTGTGGGGCGACCCGCTGCCACTTCCAGTCCGACCGCCACTCGGTGTCGATGTGAATGCCGGCCAGGCGGTAGGGGCCCTTGCGCCAGGGCATCAGCTTGCGCAGCAGGTTCTCGCACTGGCGGCGCTGGCTGTCGTCGAGTTCGCAGTCGACCGTCACCGTGTCGCTGTCGAGGTGCACGTCGCGCGCCTCGGGGAGGGCGGGGAGCTTGGCCACCGCCTTCTCCCAGGCCGGCAGGTCGCCGTAGCGTCGGCGGTCGAGCCCTTGGGCGATCTGCTTGGGCAGGTGGGCGAGCCAGCTCTCCAGTCCCTGGTCGATGAAGGCGCGATAGAGCGGCCGCTGTCCGGCGGGAATCGCCACCTCAGGCCTCCTTGAACGCGATCAGCGAGGCGAAGTTGAGGTACTGGAACCAAGTCAGCGAGCGCGGAAAACCGGCCCGGGCCAGGCGGTCGTGATGCGCGCCGAGGCTGTCCGGCAGCAGTACGTTCTCCAGCGCCGTGCGCTTCTGGCTGATCTCCAGATCGCTGTAGCCGTTGGCGCGCTTGAAGTCGTGATAGCGCTCGACTCGCCAGGCATTGTCACGCTCATCGGGATCGATGATCTTCTCCGAGAGCACCAGTACGCCGCCCGGCTCCAGCGCCGCGTAGAGACTGGCCAGCAGGGCCTCGCGATCCTCCGGGGGCAGGAACTGCAGGGTGAAGTTCAAGATCACCATGCCCGATGGCACATAGTCCAGGGTGCGGATATCCCCTTCGATCACGTCGATGGCATGCTGGGGACACTCCGTTGCAAGGGTCTCGCGGGCGCGGGCGACCATCGCCGGCGAGATGTCCACCGCGGTGAGCCGGAAGGCATCGGGTGCCAGTTGGCCGGCCAGGGCCAGGCTTGCGGCACCCAGAGAGCAGCCCAGGTCGTAGACGTGGGCGCCGTGGCGCAGGTGGCGCTGGGCGATAAGCCCCAGCATGCCCAGTATCTGGCCGTAGCCGGGTACCGAGCGGCGGATCATGTCGGGAAAGCAGGCGACGACCTGTTCATCGAAGGAGAATCGTGCGACCCGGTCCAGGGGTGTGGAAAAGATCGCGTCACGGTAAGATGAATGACTCATGGGGCATGCCGGAAAGTGCAGATTGGCCACTATGTTACGCGTGTCGTAGGCTGGCTGCATCAATGGACGACAATGAACACGGAGGATTCACATGAGTCATTGCCCGATCGATCAGACGGCTGCCTGGGAGGCGCTGGCCGGGCATGCCGGGGAGATGCGCAAGTGCCACCTGCGTGAGCTGTTCGATGACCCACAGCGGGGGCGGGCCCTTACGCGGAAGGCGGCGGGCCTGACACTGGATATCTCCAAGCAGCGCTGGTCCGACGAGACCTTGGCGCTGCTGCTTGACCTGGCCCGGGAAGCTGGCGTCCCGGAAGCCATCGGCGCGTTGCTAGCGGGAGAGCGTGTCAACGTCAGTGAGGATCGGCCGGCCCTGCACACCGCGCTGCGCCTGCCAAGTGATGCCTCGCTGGTCGTGGAAGGGGAAGACCTGGTTCCCGCGGTGCATGCCACCCTGGGAAGGCTGGAGGCCATGGTCGAGCGCCTCCACACCCGCCAGTGGCGAGGCGCTACCGGCCATCCTATACACGATGTGGTCAATCTCGGGGTCGGCGGGTCGGATCTTGGCCCGTTGATGGTGACCCACGCCCTGGCCGACTACCGGCCCACCGACGCCGCCCATATCGATGTGCATTTCGCCTCGACCATGGATGGCTCGCAGCTGGTCGACTACCTGAGTCGCTTCAACCCTGAGACCACCCTGTTCGTGATCTCCTCGAAGTCATTCACCACCATCGACACGCTCTCCAACGCCCGGACCGCCCGTGACTGGCTTCTTGCGCGGCTCGTGCGCGACGGCAACGGCGGCGTGGACGAGGCCATGGTGATGCGCCAGCACTTCATTGGCGTCTCGGCCAAGCCCGAGAAGATGAGCGAATGGGGTATTGCCGAGTCCAATCAGCTCGAGTTCTGGGAGTGGGTGGGCGGACGCTACTCGCTGTGGGGCGCCATCGGCCTGCCCATCGCCCTGGTGGTGGGCATGCCGCATTTCCGTGACTTTCTTGCCGGCGCCCACGCCATGGATAGCCACTTTGCCGAAGCCCCCCTCGCCGACAACCTGCCGGTGCTGCTGGCCCTGGCGGGCATCTGGAACGTCAATTTCCTCGATATCCGGGCCCATTCGATCCTGCCCTACGATGGCCGGCTGGAGTACTTCGCCGCCTATCTCGAGCAGTTGGAAATGGAGTCCAACGGCAAGTCGGCGACCCATGGCGGCCGCGAGGTCAACTACTCGACCTGCCCGGTGCTCTGGGGGCAGCTTGGCCCCAACGCGCAGCACGCCTTCTACCAGCTGCTGCACCAGGGCACCCAGCCGGTGGTCTGCGACTTCATCGCCCCGCTGCGGCGCTACGACGACGTCGCCGAGGCGGAGACCCGGGAGCATCTCAAGGCGCAGCACCGCCTCACGCTCGCCAACTGCTTCGCCCAGTCGCGTCTCCTGATGCTGGGTGACGATGCCATCGACGAGGTGGGCGAGCGCCCTGGCCACAAGCGCTACCGGGGCAACCAGCCCTCCACCACGCTGCTGCTCGATCGCCTGACCCCCGCTACCCTGGGGGCGCTCATCGCGCTCTATGAACACAAGGTGTTCGTTCAGGCGACGATCTGGGGCATCAATCCCTTCGACCAGTGGGGCGTGGAGCTGGGCAAGCAGATCGCCGGGGAAACCGGGGAAATCCTGGAGAAGCGTGCCGGTGGCGAGCACATGGACTCATCCACCCGGGCCCTGGTCGCGGCCGTCTGGCAGGCGGAAGCGGATGACGAGAGTCGCGACAAGCGCTTAGGCTCAAGGTGAGACAAGAGATGAGACGAAAGTGAAACTGGCAATGCATACAGGGTTTTGGGTATGCTGAGTACACCGAAGCGCAGGTCGAGCGCCAGCGGTGTACTCTACCTCCATGGTTTCAACAGCGGCGTTGGTTCACCCAAGGCAGCGCTGATGCGGCTGGCCTGCAAGGCGCTGGGGCTAAGATGCAAGACGCCGCAGCTGTCGCACCGGCCGGCGGCCGCCTATCGGCTTGCCGAGGCATGCCTTGGCGAGCTGGGGCCGAAGCCACTGGTGGCCGGCAGTTCCCTGGGTGGGTTTCTGGCCACCTGCCTGGCGGAGCGACATGACCTGCCCGCGGTGGTCATCAATCCGGCGATACGGCCGGGTCGCCTGGTGGCAGGCTGGGTCGATGAGGTGTTCGTCAACCAACATACTGGCGAGCGCTTTGCCATCGAACCGGGTCATGTCGATGAGCTGGCGAGTCTCACGCCGCTGTCGGTCTCGCCCGAGCGCTATCTGCTGCTGCTGGGTACGGCCGACGAGAGCCTCGACCCGGCGGACGCCTTCGATCTCTACCACGGTGCCCGGACCATACTGCACCCCGGTGGCGATCATGCCTTCGGCATGCTGGCGGAGTATCTTCCAGCGATTCTCGCCCACGGTGGCTACCGCCTGGAGCACGGGCGCATTTCCGATCAGGATCTGGATATGGACGACGCATGACACAATACAGTGCCAGCTCAATCGAAGTACTCTCCGGCCTCGACCCGGTGCGCAAGCGCCCCGGCATGTATACCGACACCACCCGCCCCAATCACCTGATCCAGGAAGTGATCGACAATAGCGTCGATGAGGCGCTGGAGGGTCATGCCCGGGAAGTGGCCGTTCGGCTGCTGGAAGATGGCGGCATTGAAGTCAGCGATGACGGCCGCGGCATGCCCATCGACATGCACCCGGAACACGGTGTCACGGGCATCGAACTGATCCTGACCCGGCTCCACGCCGGCGGCAAGTTCTCCCAGTCCAGCTACCGTTTCTCCGGTGGTCTGCACGGCGTCGGCGTCTCGGTGGTCAACGCCCTGTCGCGCCGCCTGGAGGTCGAGGTGCTGCGCGACGGCAATCGGTACGCCATGGCCTTCGAGCATGGCGAGAAGGTGTCCGAACTGGCGGTGACAGGCAGCGTGGCCAAGCGGGTCACGGGAACCATCGTGCGCTTCTGGCCCGACCTCAGCTATTTCGACAGCCCCCGGCTAGCCATGGGGCGGCTCCAGCACCTGCTGCGGGCCAAGGCGGTGCTCTGTCCGGGGTTGAAGGTCACCCTGGTCGAGGCCGACGGTGTCGAGAGCGTCTGGCAGTACGAGGACGGCCTGCGTGACTACCTGGCCCAGGCCACCGACGGCTACGACGTGCTGCCGGCCTCGCCCCTGATCGGCCATTTTGCCGACGCCGAACAGGCGGTGGACTGGGCGATCCAATGGCTGCCCGAAGGTGGCGAGCCGCTGATGGAGAGCTACGTCAACCTGATTCCCACACCGCAGGGCGGTACCCACGTCAATGGCCTGCGTTCGGGCCTGCTCGATGCCCTGCGGGAGTTCTGCGAATACCGCAGCCTGCTGCCCCGGGGGGTCAAGCTCACCGCCGACGACCTCTGGGAGCGTGTCTCCTACGTGCTGTCGGTGAAGATGCTCGACCCCCAGTTCGCCGGCCAGACCAAGGAGCGCCTGTCGTCGCGCACCGTGGCGGCCTTCGTTGCCGGGGTGGTCAAGGACGCCTTCTCGCTGTGGCTCAACCACCATGTCGACCAGGCCGAGGCGCTGGCCGAACTGGTGATCAATGCCGCCCAGCGGCGCCAGAAGAGCGCCAAGAAGGTGGCGCGCAAGAAGATCACCTCGGGCCCGGCCCTGCCGGGCAAGTTGGCCGACTGTTCGGGGCAGGATCCCGCCCAGGGCGAACTTTTCCTGGTGGAGGGAGACTCGGCCGGGGGCAGCGCCAAGCAGGCACGCAACCGGGAGACCCAGGCGATCCTGCCGCTGCGCGGCAAGATTCTCAACACCTGGGAGGTCGAGTCCCACGACATTTATGGCTCCCAGGAGGTCCACGACATCGCCGTGGCGGTGGGGATGGACCCGGGTAGCGACGATCTCTCCAAATTGCGCTATCACAAGATCTGCATTCTGGCCGATGCCGACTCCGACGGCCTGCATATCGCCACCTTGCTCTGCGCGCTCTTCGTTCGTCACTTCCCCACGCTGGTGGATGCCGGCCATGTCTACGTGGCCATGCCGCCGCTCTACCGCATCGACCTGGGAAAGGAGGTGCACTATGCCCTGGACGAGAGCGAGAAGGCGGCGATCCTGCGGCGCCTGGAGGGCAAGCGCGGCACGGTGAACGTGCAGCGCTTCAAGGGGCTGGGCGAGATGAGCCCGCTGCAGCTGCGGGAAACCACCATGGCGGTGGAGACCCGGCGCCTGGTGCAGCTCACCCGAGAGGTCGGCGACGGCACCATGGAGATGATGGACATGCTGCTGGCCAAGAAGCGTGCCGGCGACCGCAAGAGCTGGCTCGAAGATTACGGCAACCTGGCCGATATCGAAGTCTGAACGAGTCTTTCTGCGTTTGAAGCGGCTCCTCAACGGAAGATAGTGCGTTGCCGACATGAGCGGCGCCGGAGACGGGCCGAAGCGGAGGTCCTTTTCCAGGGAAGGAAAAGGTAGCGCCCAGGGAGGGGTTCACAGCGCCTCCGCGTAGTGCCTGTCGCCAGGCAAGCCGCGGTTTGGAGGCGTAACCCGATGAAGAAAGAGGTCGATCAATGACCATGGATATTCAGGTGGCGGAGGGCGACGTCGAGCGTCTCTCGCTGCGCGAATACACCGAGAAGGCGTACCTCGACTACTCGATGTACGTGATTCTCGACCGGGCGCTGCCACATATCGGCGACGGCTTGAAGCCGGTGCAGCGACGCATCATCTACGCCATGCGCGAGCTGGCGCTGGGGGCCAACGCCAAGTACAAGAAGTCGGCGCGCACCGTCGGCGATGTGCTGGGCAAGTTCCACCCCCACGGCGACAGCGCCTGCTACGAGGCGATGGTGCTGATGGCGCAGCCCTTCAGCTATCGCTACCCGCTGGTGGATGGCCAGGGCAACTGGGGCAGCCCCGACGACCCCAAGTCCTTCGCGGCGATGCGCTACACCGAAGCACGGCTGTCGAAGTTTGCCGAGGTGCTGCTCGCCGAGCTGGGCCAGGGCACCGTGGACTGGACCCCCAATTTCGACGGCACCATGAACGAG
>SKVX01000008.1 GCA_007129225.1 Halomonas sp. | reverse complement strand
TCGAGGGGCTTGCCGCCCGGGAGGAGACGCTGGTCTTCTACGAGTCACCGCACCGTATCCGCGACACCCTGGCGGATATCGCCGTTGTGCTGGGCGCACGTCGGCTGGTGTTGGCGCGTGAGCTGACCAAGACCTTCGAGACCTTTCTGGATGGTAGTGCAGAGACACTACTGGCGCGTATGGAGGAGGATTCGGACCAGGCCCGGGGGGAGTTGGTGATCATGATTGCCGGTGCCGAGCCGCGCGAGGCCCCCGAAGTCGGCGATGTGGAGGCCGACGCTTTGCTGGACGCGCTGCTGGCCGAGGAAATCGGTGTCAGACAGGCAGCAGCCGTGGCGGCACGGCTGCTGGGTGGTCCGAAGAAGGTCTGGTATGGCCGGGCCCAGGCGCTCAAGGATGCGCGCTGATTCACAGGGCTCCGCGCCGGATGGCAAGGAAAGACATTGAGAGGGCTCCGGTGCGCTGTTATTCTTGCGCTCGGAGTCGGCCAGACAGTCGCCGCCGTGCCGGTCCTCGTGGTCGGCCGGGGGAGGAAAGTCCGGGCTCCATAGGGCAGGGTGCCAGGTAACGCCTGGGCGGCGTGAGCCGACGGAAAGTGCAGCAGAGAGTAGACCGCCTACGTCTCCTTCGGGAGGCCGGTAAGGGTGAAAGGGTGCGGTAAGAGCGCACCGCGCGCCTGGCAACAGTGCGTGGCATGGTAAACCCCACCCGGAGCAAGACCAAATAGGAACCCAATGGCGTGGCCCGCGTCGGGTTCGGGTAGGTTGCTCGAGGGCCGTGGTGACGCGGCCCCTAGATGAATGGCTGTCCTCGACAGAACCCGGCTTATCGGCCGACTCCCCCAGATTTCAACCTTCCGTGCCGGCCCGGGGCCGGTGGGTACATCTCAGCTACAGACAATTCAGAGAAGCGCATGTCGTCTACCGCACCTGAACCGGCCCACCGCGGCTTTCGTCATGCCAGTGTCCTGCTGGACGGTGCCGTTGAAGCGCTCGTTCACGACCCCCGCGGCGCCTATCTGGATGGCACTTTCGGCCGCGGTGGCCATTCGCGGGCGATTCTAGCGCGTCTGGCCCCCGAGGGCCGTCTTCTGGCCATCGATCGCGACCCGCAGGCCATTGCCGAAGCGGCGAGCATCGACGACCCCCGCTTCACCATCGAGCAGGGCGAGTTTGCACGCCTTGGCGAGCTGTCGGAGCGCCATGGCCTGCATGGCAAGCTCGACGGCGTGCTGCTCGACGTGGGTGTTTCGTCGCCACAGCTGGATGACCCCGAGCGTGGCTTCAGCTTCCTTCGCGATGGCCCGCTGGACATGCGCATGGATCCTACCCGGGGTGAGAGCGTGGCTGATTGGCTGGCTCGTGCGACTGAGTCCGATATCGCCCGTGTCTTCAAGACCTACGGTGAAGAGCGCTTTGCCAAGCGGCTGGCCAGAGCCGTGGTGACCCGTCGGGCAGAGCGGGCATTTACTCGAACGGAGGATCTGGCCGAAGTGCTGAAGGTTGCCCATCCGGCCTGGGAAAAGGGCAAGCATCCCGCGACCCGGGCCTTTCAGGCCCTGCGTATCCATATCAATGGCGAATTGGAGCAGCTCGATGCGGCGCTGGCGGCCGCGTTGGAAGCCTTGGCCCCCGGTGGTCACCTGGTGGTGATCAGCTTCCACTCGCTCGAGGATCGTCGGGTCAAGCGATTCATTCGCGAGCATGTGCGTGGGGACACCGACCTGCCGCGTGGCGTGCCGGTCCGTGACGACCAGCTCGCCAGGCGGCTGGCCCCGCTGGGGAAGGCCCAGCGGCCGACACCAGAAGAAGTCGATGTCAACCCTCGTGCCCGCAGTGCGGTCATGCGGGCGGCGCGTAAGCTGGTCTGAGGAATGGCATGAAGCACGGACTGCGACCCTCACGTTCGACCCTGACCCGCTGGGCCCCGGCCAGCATGCCGAGTGCCGGTCTGCTGCTGGTGACGGGGCTGGTGGTCGCTTGCCTGATCACTGCAACGGTGGTGATCAATGTCAGCCACCTAACCCGGGAGCACTATGTCCGCCTGCAGCAGCTCGAGCGAGAGCGCGATCAGTTGCAGACCGAGTGGGGGCAGTTGCTGCTGGAGGAGAGTGCCTGGTCATCGCCGGCACGAATCGAACGCCTGGCCATCGAGAGGCTGGAAATGCGTCTGCCGCATGTCAACGAAGTCGAGGTCATCCGGCCATGAGTGCGGAAGCCCGTAGCGGTGTCTCGCCACGTCGTCGTCCGCCTTCGGCGCCCATGGGCGGCGCGCGCTATTACTTGATTCTCTTGCTGGTTCTGGTGGGTATGCTGCTGCTGGCGGGTCGTATCGTGACGCTGCATGTCATCGATCGCTCGTTCCTGCAAGGCCAAGGGGACGCAAGGACGCTGCGAACCGAATCCCTGAGTGCCCATCGGGGGATGATCAGCGACCGTAACGGTGAGCCGCTGGCTATCTCAACCCCGGTGGTGACACTGTGGGCCAATCCCCAGGAGGTGCCCGAGGATCGTATCCAGCGGCTGATGCTTGCCCAGGCGCTTAACATGTCCCCGGACGACCTCGATGCACGTCTCGACCGCTTCAGTGAGCGTGAATTCATGTACCTGCGGCGGCAGCTGACGCCGGAGGCGGCCCAGCGCGTTCTCGGCCTGCGCATGGCGGGGGTCTATGCCCAGCATGAGTACAAGCGCTACTACCCGGCCGGCGAGGTGACCGCCCAGTTGCTGGGCGTCACCAATGTCGACGATCTGGGCCAGGAGGGTGTGGAGCTCGCCTATCAGTCCTTCCTGGCCGGTACCCCGGGGCAGCGGCGGGTGATCAAGGATCGCCGTGGTCGCCTGGTGCGCGACCTGGCCATCCTGCGCGAGGCGCAGCCCGGGGGCGAGTTGGTGCTCGCCATCGACCAGCGACTGCAGTACATGGCCTATCGTGAGCTCAAGGCCGCGGTTGCCGAGCACGAGGCTGACGGCGGCGTCGTGGTCATGATGGATGCCCGCACCGGTGAGGTGCTGGCCATGGCCAATCAACCCTCCTACAACCCCAACAACCGGGCTGGCCTGGACCCTCGCGGGCTGCGCAACCAGGCTATCGTCGATGTCTTCGAACCCGGGTCGGTGGTGAAGCCGCTGGCCATGGCGGCGATCATGGAAAGTGGCCAGTTCGACCTGGATATCGTGATCGATACCTCGCCTGGCTGGATGATGCTGGACCGCTTCACCATCCGCGATATTCGCAACTATGGGCGGCTGGACCTGGCCGGTATCCTCGAGAAATCCTCCAATATCGGCATGTCGAGGCTGGTGCTCGAGCTCGACGAGCCGCTGGTGCCCGAAGTGTATCGTCGCCTGGGCTTTGGCCAGAGCACCGAGACGGGCTTTCCCGGCGAAGCCGTGGGTCATATGCCGGCACCGGTGCGCTGGTCGCGCAGCCAGTGGGCTGCGCTCTCCTATGGTTATGGCCTGTCGGTTTCCGCGCTACAGCTCGCCAGTGCCTATACGGCACTGGCCAATGGTGGGGTTCGCATGCCCCCTTCGTTGCTCAGGTTGCCGGAAGCCCCTGGCGGTACCCAGGCCATTGATCCGTCGGTAGCCCATGACCTGTTGCGCATCATGGAGGAGTCGGTCCAGCCGGGAACCGGTGGACGCAGGGCGGCGGTGCCGGGCTATCGGGTGGCCGGCAAGACGGGGACGGTGCGCAAGACGTCGGCCAGCGGCTACGAGCAGGATGCCTACCGCAGCCTGTTCGCCGGCGTTGCACCGGTCTCCGACCCGCGCATCGTCACCATCGTGATGATCGATCATCCCCGAGGCGGCGACTTCTTTGGCGGAGCCGTCGCGGCTCCGGTATTCTCTCGTGTCACCGGCAGCGCGCTGCGACTGCTCGATGTACCGCCTGACCAGCGCGTACGATGAGTCTTTCATGCTTCCCGTCAGAGGTGACCCCATGGAGGTGAGTGCTTCCCGTTTCCAGGCTGCGCTGAGGCGATGCTGGCCCGGCCTGACGGTTCCCGACGTCGTGCCGGGCGAACCGGTTCACCTGGTGCTCGATAGCCGTCGCCTGTCCCGGGGGGATATCTTCCTGGCCGTTCCAGGGGTCAGCACCGATGGGCGAGCCTTCCTTGCCGACGCGCTTGCTGCCGGTGCCGGGTGGGTGCTCTACCATACCGAGCCAGGGGAGGCCCTGCCGGCCTCTGCCCGGGAGCCACGGGTGCTGGCTTTGCCCTTCCTGCGTCAACGGCTAGGCGAGCTGGGTCGTGAGCTCTTTGCGGTTCCCGAGGGCCTCGAGCTGATCGGTGTCACCGGGACCAACGGCAAGAGCTCGGTGACGCACTATCTGGCCGAACTCAGTGCTGCCATGGGGCGGGACGCTGGGATCGTAGGCACCCTGGGGCACGGCCGACCTGCTGCACTTGCGGAGGCCGGGTTGACCACGCCTGGGCCGCTGGCCCTGCAGGCGTCGCTGGGAGACATGGCGCGGGACGGCATCGGCCGCGTCGCCATGGAGGTTTCGTCCCATGCCCTGGAGCAGGGGCGGTTGGACGGATGTCTGGTGACGGCGGCGATCTTTACCAACCTGAGTCGTGACCATCTCGACTATCACGGCAGCATGGCGGCCTATGCCGCGGCCAAGGCAAGACTGTTCCGGCGCCCCGAGCTCTCGCTTGCGGTGGTCAATGCCGACGACCCCCTGGCACGCCTGATGCTGGCCGGCGTGGCACCGGGGGTGCGGGTGTTGGCCGTGGGCAGCGATGCCGCGGCCACGCTGCGGGTACTCGACTGGAAGCCTTCCGAGCATGGTCAACTGGCGCTGGTGGCCACCCCCGAGGGGGAGATGGCCCTCGAACTGTCACTGATGGGGCGCTTCAACCTGGACAACGTGCTGCTGGCCATCGCCACGCTCTATGGCCTGGGCGAGTCTCTGCCAGCGCTGTTCGAGGCGGCGACACGACTGGTGCCGGTGCCGGGGCGAATGCAGGCGGTGCTTCAGCTTGGCTGCCCCACGGTGATCGTCGACTACGCGCACACCCCGGACGCCCTGGAGAACGCGCTGATTGCCCTGCGCCAGCACCTGCCCGGCGAGGGACAGCTCTGGTGCCTGTTCGGCTGTGGCGGCGATCGGGACGGCGGCAAGCGGCCATTAATGGCAAAGGCCGCCGAGCGCCATGCGGATCGGGTGGTGGTGACCGATGACAATCCCCGCAGTGAAGACCCCGCCCTGATTCGCAACCAGGTGCTGGAGGGGCTGTCGGCCGATGCTCGCCGACGGGCCTGGTCCATCGCCGGGCGTGGCGAAGCCATCGAGCGGGCGCTGGCCGAGGCCGGCACTGAAGATGTGATATTGATAGCCGGCAAGGGCCATGAAAACTATCAGGAGATCGACGGCATTCGTCACGACTTCTGCGATACGCGGCGGGCCGAGGCCGCACTGCAGCAGCGTGGGGGCGTCAGCCATGATTAGGCCCGGGCTGTCGACGCTGACGGCGGTGGCCGATGCGCTCGGGGTGCCCCCGCCCGGAGTAGATCGGCAACTGGATGGCATCGTGACCGATGCGCGCAGACCGGTTCCCGGTGTGCTGTTTGTGGCGCTTCGTGGCGAGCGCTTCGACGCCCATGACTTCATCGCCCAGGCACGGGAGGCCGGGGCGGCGGCGGCGCTGGTCGAGGAAGAGATGGACGACCCGTTGCCCCAGCTGGTGGTCCCGGATACCCGCCTGGCCCTGGGATTGCTTGCGCGAGTGCGGCGTCGGGCCTGGGGCGGCCCGCTGGTGGCGGTGACCGGCAACAGCGGCAAGACCAGCGTCAAAGAGATTCTCTCCCAGCTGTTGGGGTCTCCGGGCGAGACCCTGGCCACCCAGGGCAATCTCAACAACGATATCGGTGCACCGCTCACGCTTCTTGCGCTGAGTTCCTCGCATCGCCAGGCGGTGGTGGAGCTCGGTGCGAATCACCTGGGCGAAATCGCCTGGACCACGGTACTGGCCCAGCCCCAGGTGGCGATCATCACCAACGTCACTGGCGCCCATGTGGGTGAGTTTGGCGGAATGGGACAGATCGCCCAGGCAAAGGGTGAGATTCTCGCCGGCCTGGGTGATGACGGCATCGCGGTGCTCAACCGTGACGATCGCTACTTCCCGCTCTGGTCTCGGCTCGCCGCGCCGCGGGCGATCATGGACTTCGGCTTTAGTCCAGTGGCCAGGGTACGTGCCGTCGAGCTGGCCTGTGACGCCTCGGGACGCTATGCTTTCACGCTTGTCGTGGACGGGCGTCGATGCGGGCGGGTGCAACTTGCCTTGCTGGGACGTCATGGGGTGGCCAATGTGCTGGCGGCAATGGCGGGTGCCATGGCGTTAGGGCATCCCCCCGAGCCACTGCTGGCCCGGCTGGAGGCGATCGTTCCCATGCCAGGCCGCCTGAGTCCGGAACCCGGTATCAACGGATGCCGGTTGCTCGACGATACATATAATGCCAACCCAGGCGCAGTGAAGGCGGCCCTGTCGCTGCTGGCCGAGTTGCCGGGGCCGCGATGGTGCCTGCTGGGCGCCATGGGCGAACTGGGGGAGGCATCGGACCGACTGCATGCCGAGGTCGGCCGCTATGCGCGGGAACTGGGAATCGACGTGCTCGGCACCTGCGGCGAGCTGGCGCAGCCAGCCAGCAGCGCCTTCGGAGAGGGCGGGTGCCATTTCAACGACCGCGACGCGCTGACGCGCCACGTCCTGAGTCAACTCCCCGCCGGGGCAAGCGTACTGATCAAGGGATCGCGCAGTGCCGGAATGGAGCGGGTCGTGGCCGCACTACGCGCTGACGCATCAAGGTGAACGCAACACATGCTGCTTTTTCTGGCTAATTTCCT
>SKVX01000059.1 GCA_007129225.1 Halomonas sp. | reverse complement strand
TCGAGGTGGAGGAGTCCGTGGTGGTGCTGGCCGCCACCAACCGGCCGGATGTGCTGGACTCGGCGCTGTTGAGGCCGGGGCGCTTCGATCGCAAGATCACCCTGGAGAACCCTCACCGTGACGCACGGCAGCGCATCCTCGAGGTGCATACCCGGGAAATGCCGCTGGCCGAGGATGTCGATCTCGAGCGACTGGCCGAGATCACCATCGGTTTCTCCGGTGCCGATCTGGCCAACCTGACCAACGAAGCCGCGCTGCTGGCGGGCCGGCGTGAACAGCAGGAGGTGGATTGGACTTGCTTCACCGATGCGCGTGATCGCCTGTTGCTGGGCGAGACCAAGGATACCGGGCTGTCCGAGGAGGAGCGGCGCATCGTCGCCTATCATGAAGCGGGGCATGCGCTGCTGGCTTACCTGCTGCCCAAGGCCGATCCATTGGAAAAGGTCACCGTGCTGCCCCGCGGCCGGGCGCTGGGGGTGACCGCCCAGGTGCCGAATGAGGAGCGCTACAACCAGGGCGAGGCCTACCTGCGTGATCGTATTACCGTGATGTACGGTGGCCGTCTGGCCGAATCCATCGTCTTCGATGAGGTCAGCAGCGGTGCGGAGAACGATCTGGAGCAGGCGACCCGGCTCGCACGCAGGATGGTGGGGCGCTGGGGCATGAGCGAGCGTATCGGTCCGGTGATGTTTTCCGAGAGCCAGGAGCATGTCTTTCTCGGCAAGGAAATGGCCCAGTCCCGTGAGCACAGCGAGGCCATGGCGGGCCTGGTTGACGAGGAGATCCAGCGATTGCTGATCGAGCTGGAAGCCCACGGCCGCCGGTTGCTGGAACGGTACCGCGAGGCGCTGGATGCGCTGGCACAGGCGCTCGAGAAGCGTGAAACGCTGGATGCCGACGAGATCCGCGAGGTGCTAGACGGCCTGGTGCCTGGCGGGGAGGGTGGCTAGCGAATGTTGCGTATCCTCGTTTCCCTCGCGGCGATCTATGCCATCGTGGTGGCGCTGGCCTGGTTCTTCCAGGACCGCCTGCTCTACCTTCCGCACATGGGGCGGGAACACGTGGGAACGCCGGCGGACCGTGGCATGGCGTGGGAGCAGGTCGATCTCGAGACAGAAGATGGGCTGACGCTGGATGCCTGGTGGATACCGGCCGATGAACCACGCGGCAGCCTGCTGTTCTATCACGGCAATGCCGGCAATATCTCCCATCGCCTGGATTCGATTCGCCAGTTCAACCGGCTTGGCCTGTCGGTACTGATCATCGACTATCGGGGCTATGGCCGCAGCGAGGGCAGCCCATCGGAAGCCGGAACGGCCAGGGATGCCCGAGCCAGCTGGCGTTGGCTGATCGAGGAGGCCGAGGTCCCGGCCGAGGAGGTCGTGCTGTTCGGGCGTTCACTGGGGGCTGCCGTAGCGGCGGAGCTGGCCGCCGGGCTGGAGCCAGACGTAAGCCCGGCTGCGGTCATCCTGGAGTCGCCCTTCCGCTCGGTGCCGGCGCTGGGCCAGAGCCTCTACCCCTTCCTGCCGGTACGCTGGCTGGCGAACCTGGATTACGACACCGAAGCCTACGTGACCCGGTTCACGGCGCCGCTGCTGGTCATCCACAGCCGCGAGGACGAGATCATCCCCTTTTCCCAGGGCGAGGCGGTCTTCGAGGCGGCCAGTGAACCCAAGGAGATGCTGGTGATTCGGGGCGGCCACAACACCGGCTTCCTCGACAGCGAACCCGAGTACTCGGATGGTATCGAAGCCTTCCTCGAGGAGCTTGCCGGGTTGCGCCGGGACTGAGCGCTCGCTCCGAGCTAGCCAGGCGTCAGCTCTCGCTCGTTTCAACCACGGCGTTATGGAACACGTTCTGCACGTCATCCAGGTCGTTGAGGGTGTCGAGCAGCTTGTCGAACATGGCGACGTCGTCGCCCTCGACCGGGGTCGTGGTCTGGGGCACGAACTGGATCTCGTCGATTTCGAAGTCGAGCTCGCCGAAGGCGTCGAGCAGAGCCTGCTTGGCCTTGGCATATTCGGTATGCGGCGCAAAGACGGTGATCTGGCCATCCTCGCTTTCGATATCGGTGACATCCACGTCGGCTTCCATCAGCGCCTCGAGGGTGGCTTCCTCGTCGTCGCCGCTGAAAGCGAGGATCGCGCAATGGTCGAACATGTGGCTCACGGTGCCGGGGGTGCCGAGCTTGCTCTTGGCCTTGTTGAAGCAGGCCCGAACGTCGCCGAAGGTGCGGTTCGGGTTGTCGGTCAGGCACTCGACGATGATCATGCAGTTGCCCGGGCCGAAACCCTCATAGCGTGCCGGCGAGAAGTCTTCGCCCCCCACGCCGCTGGCCTTGTCCAGCGCCTTGTCGATCACGTGCGACGGCACCTGATCCTTCTTGGCGCGTTCGAGCAGGCCGCGCAGGCTCAGGTTGGCGGAGGGGTCGACGCCTCCGGCCTTGGCGACCACGTAGATCTCACGCCCGTATTTGCTGTACACCTTGGTCTTGGCGGCGGCCGTCTTGGCCATGGATTCCTTGCGGTTCTGAAAGGCCCTGCCCATAACGTTGTCCCATTGCATCTGACATGAAGCGGAATTCTACGAAACCGTACCGGCAGGGAACAGCGTTATTTCACCGGAAGCCGGGTGGCATGACGCGAGTCATGGCTACACTGTCGGGGTAAGACGCATCCCCTCTGTCTGGAGCCAATCGCCCATGGATCATCATCAGTACCGTCATGCCTTGGCTGCCCACCTGCAGGCTACCGAACTGGCCTTCTCCGATGCCGAATACGATGCGCGACAGGCGCGAGTCCGAGCCGAGATGGTGGACCGCGGCCTGGATGCCCTGCTGGTCACCGACCCCGCCGATATCTACTACCTGACCGGTTACAACACCTTCGAGGTGTCGGTGCACACCTGCCTGGTTTTTTCGGCGGAACGCCTGGTACTGCAGGTGCCCTCCATCGAGACGGGCCCGGCGGTGGTCACGGCCCGGGTCGACGAGCTGCTGGGTTATCGCTGGGAGGGTATCGCGGAGGTGCTCGAGCCACTGGCCGAGACGCTGTCGGGTTTTTCAGCTATCGGCCTGGACCCCTTCAGCCCCACCCTGCGCCACGGCATCATCGGCCCGTTGCAGCAGCGCTTGGGGGCTGGCCGCTTTCGGGATGACGGCGGTGAGCTGCTGGACCGCATCCGCATCGTCAAGAGCGAAGCGGAACTGGCCTGTCTGCGAGAGAGTGCACGGATTACCTCGCGCGGGCTGGCTGCCGCCATCGAGGTCATCGCCCCGGGCATGACCGATAACGATGTTGCGGCCGAAGGGGCCAGGGCGATGCTGGCGGCGGGCAGTGAATTCATGAGCATGCAGCCCATCGTCACCACGGGGCGGCGCATCAGTGTGATTCACATGAACCATCAGCGCCATCGGATCGAGCCGGACGAACCGGTGTTTCTTGAATTCGGTGCCGCTTTCCGTCGCTATACGGCGCCAATGATGCGAACGGCGGTGGCAGGGCGGGCCAGCGGCGAGATGCAGGCCCTGCGCGATGTCTGCCGAGCGCTGTTCGAGGCGCTGAGTGGGGCCATGCACCCGGGCAACACCTTCGACGATGCCGCACGTGCCGCCGAGTCGGTGCTGGCACCCCACGTTGACCGGGTGTTCTTCTCAGGTGTGTTCGGTTATGCGGTAGGGGCCCAGTTTCCCCCCAGCTGGGTCGAGGGCAGTGGCTATATCGCCCGTGGCCAACAGCGGGAGTTCGAGGCTGGCATGGTCTTCCACTTGCCGCTCTGCCTGCGAGTGCCGGGGGAGTGGGGCGTCGGTATCAGCGATACCGTTGAGGTGACCCCCAAGGGGGGCGTGCCGATCACCGATAACGATTGGCAGCTCAGGGAGCGTTCGGGGAGCTGAAGCCATTGAGCGCAATACGAAGGCGCACTCATCCTGTCCTTCGAAAGGTCCCTCCATGGGCATGACGCTGGTCCTGGTCGCGGTGACAACGTCGGTGAGCGTGCTGGCCTGGATGTGGCCGCGACTTTTCGATGCACTGATCTATTGGCCGCCGGGTGTGACGCGCGGGCAGTGGTGGCGGCTGCTCAGCCATGGCTTCATCCACTCCGACACCACCCATCTGCTTTTCAACATGATCACCCTCTACTTCTTCGGTACCGTGATGGAGCTGGTACTCACCCCGCACATCGGTTCGGCGGGCTTCATCCTGTTCTATCTTTCCGGACTATTGGTGGCCATCCTGCCGACCCACCTGCGCCATCGGCACGACACGCGGTTCTACAGCTTGGGGGCGTCGGGGGCGGTATCGGCAATGCTTTTCGCCTATATCCTGCTGCGGCCCTGGTCGCTGCTGTTCGTCTTCTTCGTGCCGGTTCCGGCCATCGTCTTTGCCGTTGTCTATGTCATCTATTCGTTTCGTGCCCAGCGACACGGTGGCGACAATATCAATCACAGCGCCCACCTCTGGGGGGGCGGCTGGGGAATTGTCTTCATGCTTCTCCTGATGGGGCTCACGGAGATGGATAGCCTGGGCTGAACCGCCCTGTCGGGCGTTAGCCGGTCATGCCAATCCCCGCCACTGTTCGCCACTGTTCAATTGGGTGATCTGGCTATACTGGACAGTAAGGCAAGGGAGAGTTCTCTCCTGTGCCCGGTTGCGGCGCCCGCAGGTGCTGCTCACGTTTCTGCTCCAGGAGGGTGTTATGACACTGACCGTTACCGCCGACTACAGGGACCTGATGAAGGCCACCAACGCCTACGATGAGCTGATATCCGAGGGCTATCCGCGAGAGAAACTCTATTTCGACAGGGAGACGCATCAGGTCAAGGTCATCGTACCTGATACCACCCGGCCGGAAGCGGAGGAGATCCTGAGGCGGCATGAGCCTGTCGAGCTTTGGGCGCGCCCCTTCGAAGAGGGCTAGGCGCCGGATAGGCACTGGAGCCGGTCAGGCCGTCTGTTGTTTCGCGATGGAAGCCATGGCCTGATCGTCGAGCCTGTTGGCGCGCCGATAGGCCTCGCGGTTACTGACGCGCTCCCAATAGTCGACGAAAGCGGGGCATGACTCCAGGCTGCCGAACTGCATGCCCCAGCCGATGTGTGAGCCGAGGTAAACGTCGGCTGCCGAGAAGTGTGCCCCGGCAATGTACTCGCTGACGCTGACCGCCTGTTCCAGCGTCTCGAGTACCGTTTCGATACTGCCGTAACCCACCCGGGCCTGCTGGTCGATATTGGGTTCCATGCCGAGGTCCCGATCGGTCACGGCAGCTTCCAGCGGCCCAGCTGCAAATAACAGCCAGCGGTAGTAGGCACCTCGTGAGGCAAGGGGAGGAGCGAGATCGGCCTCCGGGAATGCATCCGCCAGGTAGGCGCAGATGGCAGCACACTCCGTCACGATGGTAGTGCCGTGGCGTATGACCGGCACCTTGCCCATGGGGTTGATGGCCAGGAACTCGGCAGATTTCATGGCCGGCCCGTAGTCGATGACTTCGGTACGATAGGGCGCGCCGATCTCTTCGAGCATCCAGCGGGCGATACGTCCGCGGGACATAGGATTGGTATAGAGTACGAGGGAATCTTGCATGACGGATCTCTCCATGGATTGCCATGAAGATAGCACCTTCCCGAAGACGTGTTGCTCGTGTGTTAAACGCTACATGGCTAGCGGAAGACCTTCGCTGAGTGATCTATGATCAGTCAGGGTCCAGGAGCCGGGGCCCTGAGCCTTCTACGGCGAGCTCATCTTCCGGGTTGCGCAGCGGACAGTCATTCATCGATAGGCAGCCACAGCCGATGCAGTGATCGAGCTGGTCTCTCAGCCGGGTCAGCCGGGTAATGCGCTTGTCCAGGGCATGACGCCACTTTGCCGACAGGCGCCGCCAGTCGGCGGCGGTGGGGGCGCGTGATGCAGGCAGGGTATCGAAGGCCTGGCGTATTTCGGCTAGCGAGATGCCGGTGCGCTGGGCGACCTTGATGATTGCCACCCGCCGCAGTACATCGCGACTGAATCGCCTCTGGTTACCGGCATTACGGCGACTGCTGATCAGGCCCTTGGCTTCGTAGAAGTGGATGGCCGAGACCGCCAGGCCACTGCGTTCCGCCACCTCACCAACACTGAGTTCCCGGTGCAGGTGTGACTGCATTGCTGTTTCTCCGGTCATTGTCTGGCCGTTTGTTCGGTCCTGTTTTAGCGATTGGTTCAGCCACTGTCTGGTGACTGAAAAAGCTTGTTCATTGGTTCAATTTTGTACTGTTCAAGCGATTGTGCCGACGCTGTTTTTAACCTGCCGTATTGGCGTTGGCAAGATGTGGGCTTCATGCCTTCGATAACGATCATGGTGGGTTACAATGTTCGTGACGAAGCAGCAAGGTGAAAATGGGTGAATGATGCTTGGTATCAAGCATTGCGATGGATGTCATGACGATAATTGATTTCCCATTCGGTGGTGCGACCTCTATTTTGAGTTTTTCTATGATGGCTGTACGGCTTTCCATGATGGAATAATGCCGAAGTATGATGAATCGCCATTGTTGTCTTCTTGCCTTGACCTCCACTTAGCTTGAGGTTTTAACCTGCAGGCTGATCCGGGCCGAGCCCAGAGCTCGGCCCGCTGACACTCTGCTGATGGATGATGTCATGTTCCGTTTCTTTGAGACCCTGGTGAACCCTTACCCGGCGGGTAAGCCCGGGACGCCCCCAAAGGGGCTCCTGGCCTTCATTCTCTACTTCTCACGGCCGGTACTGCCGTTGCTGATTCTGATGTCGCTGCTCACGGCACTGGTGTCGGCCGCCGAGGTACTGTTCTTCAGCTATCTCGGCGAGCTGGTGGATTGGCTGTCGGGTGCCGAGCGTGAGGGGTTCTTCGCCGAAT
>SKVX01000254.1 GCA_007129225.1 Halomonas sp. | reverse complement strand
GGGTCGCTGAGCACGTGGATCACCTTGAGCGGCAGCTCGCCCTCGAGTTCAGCCAGTTCATCGCGGAAGGTCGCCTCGTCCCAGCTGGGGTTGGCATAGATCAACCACAGCGGCAGGGTCACCCCCTGGTCGCGGTAGGTGCGCAGGATGCTCATGATCGGCGTGATGCCGATGCCGCCTGCCATCATCACCGCCCCGGAGGCACGGCCCACGTCGGGAATGAACGCGCCGTAAGGCCCCTCGATGAAGGTTCGGGTACCCGTTGGCACTTCCGGCAATGTGGCGGTGAAGTCGCCGAGGTTCTTGGCGGTGAAGGCGATCCGCCCCGGCTTGCAGGCGCTCGATACCAGCGAGAAGGGGTGTTGCTGCAGCGAGAACGGTGAGTCGCCGAAGGTGATCCAGAAGAACTGCCCGGCATTGAAATCGAAGCGATGCCCACCCTCGGGCTCCAGGGTCAGGGTGGTGGCATCGCCCAGCGCCGGCTGGTTGTCGACCACCTGCCAGGGCCGCTTGCGAAGTCGCCACAGGCGGAAGAGCCGCGAGTCGAGCAGGAGATATGTCGGCACCATCAGCACTGCCACGAGCAATCCGGCGGTGACCCAGCCAGCGGTGTAGTGGCTGGCCATCAACGCGTGGCCTAGCCCGCCAAGCACCACGAACAGCGCCAGGGCACCGTGCAGCAGCCGCCACCATTCATAGGAGAGCCCCAGCTGCACTCGCCAAAGCGAGCTGACGATCAGCACTACGCTGGCGCTCAGCAAGCCGATCAGCGCCAGCGCACGCAGGGTGTCGTCGCGGGGGTCGAGGAACTCGAGATAGCTCGGGTCGCTGGCAAAAATCAGCAGCGGATGCGCCAACACCAGCCAAAGCGCCACCAGCCCGGTCTGGCGGTGAAACTGCAGGATGTTGTCGAAGCCGATGCTCTCGGCAAACCAGCGATGCCGGCCGGAGATGACCACTTGCATGCCGAACACCCCCAGCGCCAGCAGCCCGAACATCACGCCGGTGGCGCCGAGCAGACCGCGGGGCTCTTCGGGAACGGTGAGCAGCGCGATGCCGAGAGGCAACAGCGCCAGTAGCAGATACAGACCGCCCCATAGCAGCCCACGACGCGTGATGGGTCTCATCGGCCCTCCTTGACTTGCATCCGTGCTTGCCCTGCCAGTGTGGCTGAAGCCCTTGTCACATCCAAGCAACGCCACCAGCTGCCACGGTATTTACCAGCACATCGGGCAACAGTGCCACTCCAGTAGATGAATGACACCTGATAGTGAGTTGGCCCGGAGGCCGGATAGCGCTTGGCTCATGCGGGCTTCTGCTTAGCCATCAGGGTGCGGGCGATCTGCAGCAGCTGCTGGTCCTGCCACCGGTCGGCCACCAGCTGTACGCCTACCGGCATGCCCGCCGTGCCGTTACTTAGCGGCAGGCTGCGCACGCCGACTCGCACCCCGGCAAGGCTGTCGAGCGGTGAGATGAGCGGAGCGCGGTTCAGCGCCGAGAAGGTAGTGCAGATATCTTCAATATGTCGTGCAAACCAGCCCAGAGTATCCAACGACGGCGAGAAGGATTTGACGTCGGCGGCGCTCACGGTGTCAAAGGTCGGCTTGAAACCGAACACCCCGCAGAAGCTCGCCGGGCGAATCATGCTGCCAGCGGTCTGGGTGCCGAAGGCCAGCGGCACCATGCCGTCAGCCACCGCTGCCGCCGAACCGCTCAATGAGCCACCGGGTGTGCGCATCAAGTCGTGAGGGTTACGGGTCTTGCCCGGGGTGAAGTAGGCGAGCGCGGTGGAAACCGTCTTACCCATGATCAGCGCGCCCTGCTCCTTGAGTAGCGTCACCAGGGCGGCGTCCATCAGTGCGCCGGGAGAGTATAAATAGCCACGGGTGCCCCAGAGTGTGGGCAGATCGGCGGTCTCGATGATGTCCTTGAGGCCCACAGGCACGCCTTATAGCGGCCGCTCCGCGAGTTTGTCATCCGCCTCCGCAGGCGCTTCAGCGAGGGCTTCCCAGGCCTGCACCTCGGGCTCACGCAGTTCGATACGCGCCGCGCAGGTGTGCCACCAGTCGAGAGGCTCTGCACGGCCCTCGGCCAGGGCGGCCTGATAGTCGTCGATTGTAATCCCAGGACCTTGGCTCACGTTGTTTCTCCGCTCGAGTCCAGCGGCCAGATCGTCCGCTCAGACGATCAATGCCAGGCTGACCAGCAGCATCAACAGCCTGGAATGAACCAACCTGTCAGGCCCCTGTTGCGCCACAGGCATCAACGAGTCGAAGCCTCATCGTCAGATATTTCTCGAAAGCTGATGTGGCCAGGGAACGTCACGCACCATGATAATTCGGAATGTAGATCAGGAAACGCGAAAGCCCTCAAGAAACCAGGTATCGCATGGCAAGTCGATCCGTGACCGAGTCATATTTACCCGGTAACACCTGACGCTGCTGGCCTTGGTGACCGGATGCATCATTACACCCCTTGCTAAGCGGAGTAACCGGTTTCATCCGAACTTGAGCCACGTTTGCCAACGCTCGAGGCTACTTTGCCGAATAACGCTCAGCGGTCGTCAGCATCTCAGGCAGGCCGATGGCATCATTAAGCTCATCGAAAACCGCCATGCGGTCGCGGAAGGGTTCAGTGGAGCCATGCGCCTTGAGACTTTCGAAGTAGGCCGTGACCTGGCGTAGCACCGCACGGGCCAACCCGCCGGGAAATATCACAAGCTTGAAGCCTAGATCAGCAAGCTGATCGGCACTGCCCACCGGGGTCTGTCCACCCTCGACCATATTGGCAAGCAACGGCACACGCTGCCGGAAACGCTCCGTGATCATCAACTGCTCCTGCCGACTCTGGGGCGCCTCGATGAAAAGGATGTCAGCACCCGCATCTAGATAAAGTTCAGCACGCTCCATGGCGGCATCGATCCCCTCCACGGCAATGCCGTCTGTACGTGCGATGATCAGCGTCTCTTCGCTCTGACGTGCGTCGCAGGCAGCCTTGATTTTACCAGCCATCTCATCGGCACGAATCAGAGTCTTGCCACTCAGGTGGCCACAGCGTTTGGGGAAGGTCTGGTCCTCGAGCTGAATGCCCGAGGCACCGCTGCGCTCGAACACGCGAACAGTGCGCTGCACGTTGAGTGCATTGCCATAGCCGGTGTCGGCATCGACGATCAAGGCCATATCGACCCGGTCACGGATTGCCGCGATGCTATCGGCAACCTCTGTCATGGTAACCAAGCCCAGGTCCGGGCGACCCAACTGGGTGTAAGCAAGGCTGGCCCCCGACAGATACACGCATTCGAAGCCGGCCTGCGCCGCCAGGTTGGCCGTAAAGGGGTCATAGACACCTGGGGCGATTAGCGCACCTTGGGTTCGCTGGATCAAGTCGGCTAAAGGAGTCATGGCATTTCCTCAAAAATGAATGTCACGCGTCCCAGACACGCTTATTGATGTGGGTCTTGCGCCCCAGAGACATCTGATGCTCATAGGTGTCGGGGCAATAGAATCCTTCGATGTACTCGACGGGACGGTTGTCTTCGTCGAAAACGGTTCGGCGGATACAAAGCAGCGCATCCCCTGGCTCCATGTTGAGCAGGCTGGCCTGGGATGGTGTAGCCAACTTGGCGGTAATCGCTTGTTCAGCGCGGGCCACCTTGGCTCCAGCAAGCTCCAGCAACAGCAGTAACGGCTGCGAGGCCATATCCTCCTCAGTGAAGGTACGACCGATGCTTTCTGGTACATAGGTAGTCAGCAGCGAGAAGGGAGTGCCGCGATGACTGCGAATTCGGGTGGCCTTTTGTACCAACACACCGGGGGCCACTTCGAGGGCCTGAGCCACCTCGGCGGAGGCAGCAACATAGCCGAAGTCGAGCACCTTGACTTCGGTCTTGAGGCCCATGGCAATTAGGTTTTCGATTACACCGGAAATACTCGCCTGCACCGGCGACGCTTCGTTGGAAGCCACCGGGAAGGTGCCCTTGCCACGATAACGCACGACTAAGCCTTCGCGGTCCAGGCGCTCCATTGCCTTGCGGATGGTGATCCGCGAGACCTGAAACTGCTCGGTTAGGAGTATCTCGTTGGGTAGCGGCTTTTCAGGGGTAAAGCGCCCCTCCAAGATTTCCTGGCGCAAGACCAGATAGACCCGGTGGTGTTTTGGCCACGGGTCGGCCGCGTCCCCACTGGGGTGACGTTTAGAGAGGTCTGCCACTACGCCTCCTGAGCCCTATTAGGCGAGCGGTGAGCTCGCAATTTCCGAACAGCATGTCCTATTGACATGACAAAATTACCATGCATCAATGGGTCTTGCCAATCCAGGATCGGCTTCATCCCTTATCAGCAGCTTCGCCGAAGTTGATCCGCTAAAACAAATACAGCCGGAGACGCCATATGAATCACCACCACCAACCCCGCCCGCTCACTGCCGCCATCAAGCGGAGCTTACCAACACTCGCTGCCGGCATGTCATGCCTAGGGCTGAGTGTCGGCCTCGTCAGCGCTGCTCAGGCCGACTGGCCGGAGGACCCCATCGAAATCGTTGTACCCTTCGATGCCGGCGGCAGCGCCGACCGCATGGCCCGCGGCCTGGCAGAACACATGTCACCCCGCCTTGATGTGCCGATCAGTGTCGTCAATCGCCCCGGCGGTGCCGGTGCACTGGGGGCCACCTACTTCCAGCAACAGGCCGCCGATGGTCAAACTCTGTTGGTTATGCAGGCCACTCCCTACCTTGCCAGCGCCATCGAGGTCGGCGGGGCGCCAGTTGAGTGGGACGACTTCCAACTGCTGAGCGCCCAGTGGAACGACTACGGCATCGTGGCAGTGCACAACGACAGCCCCTACCAGAGTCTCGCGGAGCTGGTTGAGTCAATGCGTGAGCCCGGCGAGGTCAGCTCAGGTATTATCGTCGGCAACGGCGGCCACCTGCAGACCCTGGTCATGATGGATGCGCTGGACATCGAGCACGACAATGTGCGGTTCGTCACCTATAGCGGTGGTGCCCCGCTGCGCGCAGCACTGGCCGGAAATCAGGTGGATTTCGAGATCCTCGCTGCTGAAGCTGCCCTCTCGATCAGCGATGAAGTCCGCGCCCTGGCAGTGGTCAATGACGAGCCCAGTGACAATTGGGACGCGCCACTGTTCAACGATGAAATGCACGGCCTTGGCATCGACCCGCTACCGCTTATTGGCGGCAACGTCACCGGCCTGATCGCCCACGCCTCGCTACAGGAAGAGTATCCCGAGCGTTATGAACGCCTGATCCAGGTTTACCAGGAAACCCTGGAAAGCGATGAGTTCCAGGCCTGGGCAAGTGACGCAGGGATTGGTGCCGACTGGGTCTCACCTGAGGAGAGCCAGGAGCTAGTGGACGAAGGGTACCGCGCCGTTCAGCAGTACGCTCCGCTACTCCAGTAAACGCCACCCATCGTCCAGCACCTCGGGTCGACAACGCAGGAGGCAAGCATGGCAACCTCTACTCGGCGGCAAGGCTTTCCCTTCGGCAGCGTGCTATTTTCGCTGAGCCTTGCTGCCGTATTCGGCTACTACGCCCATGGGGTCCATGCTGCTTCCCGCGGTGTCACCGACTGGCTGCTGATCCTTCCGGCAGCAGGCATCGGCATCACCGCCTTGCTGGTGGTCGTCGGCACCAACGTTATTGACTGGTACCGCCAGAAGGACGCCGCTACGCCCGATGACCCGGCCCTGCCAGCGGTGCTGTTCATGGGACTACTGGCACTCTACGTGGCGATGATCCCCGTTATCGGCTTCGATCTCGGAAGCTTATTGTTCCTGTGTTTGGCCCTTTATCTGCAGGGTGAAAAACGCTGGTGGGTCATTCTCGGCTTCGGCCTGGTGGTCTCAACCACCATCGTACTTCTGTTCATAGAGCTGCTGGGTATTCGCCTGCCCACCCTGCTGCTCTAAGGCCGCCTTTCTCATTCTTGACAAGAGGCATCCCGCGTCATGATCAACGCCGAGGCATTCCAAGCCGCTCTCAGCCTGCTCGGCAATACCCCTGCCGCTTGGCTAGTGGTGCCCCCGGGGCTGATCATCGGGCTGTTCTTTGGCTCGATCCCCGGCCTATCGATCTCCATTGCCATGGCAGTGTTCCTGCCTGCCACGCTGTACATGGACTTCCTGCCGGCCATCCTGTTTCTCACTGCCATTTTCACCGGTGGCGGCTTTGGTGGTGCGATTCCAGCCATCATGATGAATATTCCCGGCACCTCATCGTCGGTTGCCACTGCCTTTGACGGTTACCCCATGGCACGCCGCGGGGAACATGCCCAGGCTCTGGGCATCGGCCTGGTTGCCTCGGTGCTGGGCACCTTGGTCGGCTATCTGCTCCTGCTTTTCACCGTGCAGTCGATCTCTCAGTGGGTACTGCGCCTGGGACCCACTGAGATGCTGGTAGTGGCCATCTGGGGTGTCACTCTGATCGCTGTGCTCAACGACGCCAGCATCTCCAAAGGCATCGCCGCTGGCATCCTCGGAATACTGATCAGCACTATCGGCTACAGCGATGCCGGCCAGATGCGTGGCACCTTCGGCAGCATGTACCTGCTCGACGGCATACCGGTGATCCCCGCCCTGATTGGCTTCTTCGCCGCCTCTGAACTGTTCAACCTAGTGGGTAAACGCTTCATCGTTGACGATAGTCGCCTGCGCGTTGTGCGCTTTCGCAGCATCCTTGCCGGCATGGGATACGCCGCCAGCAAACCCATTCAGCTAGTGCGCGGTGGCAGCATGGGGGCTTTGATCGGCGCCATTCCCGGGGTCGGCGCCAGTATCGCCAACCTCGCCGCCTATGCCACCGCCAAGCAGCGCTCAAAAGAACCAGAGTCGTTCGGTAAAGGCAATCCGTCAGGGCTGATCGCCGCTGAATC
>SKVX01000084.1 GCA_007129225.1 Halomonas sp. | reverse complement strand
TGGCGGCGGTGGCCAGCCTGGGGCTGGGCCAGACGCTGGACGCCCTGGCGATTCTTGGCGTCGTCGTCATCATCGCACTGATCGGCTTCATCCAGGAGGGCAAGGCCGAGCAGGCGCTGGAGAGTATACGTGACATGCTCTCGCCTCAGGCGAATGTGCTGCGCGATGGCAAACGACAGACCATCGATGCCGAGGAACTGGTGCCCGGTGACATCGTGACGGTGGAGAGTGGCGACCGGATACCGGCAGACCTGCGCCTGATCGAGGCGAAGCGCCTGCGTACCGAAGAGGCGGCGCTGACCGGTGAGTCCACGCCGGTCGACAAGCAGACCGACCCGGTGGAAGAAGAGGCCGACCTGGCCGAGCGCAGTGCCATGGCCTACGCCAGTACCATCGTGGCCCAGGGTACGGCGGTGGGCCTGGTGGTGGAAACCGGCACCCGAACCGAAATCGGCCGTATCTCCGAGATGCTGCGCGATGTCGAACAGCTCAAGACCCCCTTGCTGCGCCAGCTCGACCGGGCCGGCCGGGTGCTGGCCGTCTTCATCGTGGGCGCCGCCGCACTGACCGCAACGTTCGGCGTTATCATTCATGACCAGGCCATCAGCGCCATGTTCATGGCCGCGGTGGGCCTGGCCGTTGCCGCCATCCCCGAAGGGCTACCCGCCATCGTGACCATTACCCTCGCGCTGGGGGTCCAGGCCATGGCGAAGCGCAATGCCATCATTCGCCGGCTGCCGGCGGTGGAGACCCTGGGCTCGATCTCCACCATCTTTTCCGACAAGACCGGCACCCTCACCCGCAACGAAATGACGGCGCAGGCCATCTGGCTGCCCGAAGGAGAGTTCCGGCTTTCCGGCATCGGCTTCAAGCCGGAGGGCAAGCTGCATCTCGCACCAAGCGACGAGGAGAGCGACGAGGAGAGCGACGAGGAGAGCGACGAGGAAGGCGAAGCGATCTCCCTGGACGACTATCCCGCCATGGCTCACTTCCTCAAAGTCGGCGTGCTGTGCAACGACGCCGAGCTGGCCGAGGATGAGGAGCACTGGACCATACACGGCGACCCCACCGAAGGGGCACTGGTCGTGGCCGCTGCCAAGGGCGATCTCGACACCCATTCCCTTCGCGACGACCACCCCCGCCGGGACGCCATTCCCTTCGAGTCCGAACGCAAGTACATGGCCACCCTCAACGACCTGGATGGCAGTCGACTGCTGGTCAAGGGCGCACCGGACCGCCTTCTGGAGATGTGCCACAAGGTGCGCGGTGACGATGGCGATACCGACCTCGACCACCAGGAATGGGAAGATCGCATCCATGCGCTATCGTCCCGGGGGTTGCGGGTACTGGCGCTGGCGGAAAAGGATGGCGAAGGCATCTCCGGCGAGCTGGGTGACGAACACGCGGAAGAGGGCCTGGTGCTGCTCGGCCTGGTGGGGCTGCTGGATCCGCCACGGGAAGCAGCCATCGAGGCGGTCAAGCAGTGCCTGCAAGCCGGCATTCGCCCGGTCATGGTGACCGGCGACCATGCCGTGACCGCCCGCGCCATCGCCGACCAGCTGGGTTTTGCCCAGACCGAAGAGGCGGTGAGCGGGCGCGAGCTGGAATCCATGAGCGACGAGGAACTCGAAGAGAAGATCCTGAAGGTGGACGTCTTCGCCCGCGCCGCCCCGGAACACAAGCTGCGTCTGGTCAAGGCGATGCAGGCCCAGGGCGGCATCTGCGCCATGACCGGCGACGGGGTCAACGACGGCCCCGCCCTCAAGCGTGCCGACGTCGGCGTGGCCATGGGCATCCAGGGCACCGAGGCCGCCAAGGAGGCAGCCGAGATGGTGCTGGCCGATGACAACTTCGCCACCATCGTCAATGCCATCGAAGAAGGACGAAAGGTCTACGACAACATTCGCAAGACCATCACCTTCATCCTGCCCACCAACGGCGGCCAGGGCCTGGCGATCATGCTCGCCGTACTCGGGGGCACCATGCTGCCGGTGACGCCGCTGCAGGCACTGTGGGTCAACATGGTGGTGGCGGTGACCCTGGGCCTGGCCCTGGCCTTCGAGAAGGCCGAGCCGGATATCATGCGGCGTCAGCCACGCGATCCTTCGGCGGCGTTGCTCGACCTCTTCCTGCTGTGGCGGGTGGTGTTCGTATCGGTGCTGCTGTTGATCGGGGTGTTCGGCATGTTCACCTGGATCCTGTTCCATCAGGGAGGCAGCCCGGAGCTGGCGCGGTCCGGAGCGGTCAACATGCTGGTCATGGGCAGTGCCGCCTATCTGATCAACAGCCGCTTCCTTGTCCACAGCGCCCTGTCCGTGCAGGGCATCTTCGGCAGCCAACCGGTATGGATCGCCATCGGCCTGGTGGTTCTGCTGCAGCTCGGCTGGACCTATATCCCGTTCATGCAGACGATCTTCGGCAGTGCCGGCCTGGCGCCGCTGCATTGGCTCGTCATACTGTCCGGCAGCGTGGCGATATTCCTCATCGTGGAGCTGGAGAAGTGGGTGCTGCGCCTGCGCAAGTCGCCCGACACCCCGGCGGCGGGACAGCATGACAAGGCCAGCGCCTCAACCCAATGAACCGTCGACGCTGGCAGGCATGGGCATGGCGACTGGCGATACTGTCGCTGCTCTGGTGGGCCATCAGCAGCGGCGACCCCGCCTCCTGGGCCTGGGGAGTGCCAGCCATCATTGCCGCGGCGGTGCTGATGCCGGCCTTCAACTGGCATCTGCGCCCTCTGGCAGTTCTGCTGTTCGTGCCCCATTTCCTCTGGCTGGCCCTTCGCGGCGGGCTGGAAGTGGCCTGGCTGGCCTGCCGCCCCTCGCTACGGCTCAACACAAGAGTGATCGAACACCGCTGGCACTATCTGCCCGAAGGCCCGGCCCAGCTGTTCATGGCCAGCCTGATCAACCTGATACCCGGCACCCTGGCACTGCGTCTCGCCTCCGGCGCCCTGCAGGTTCACGTCCTGAACCTGCACGACGGCACCGCGGCCTCTCTGATACGGCTCGAACGACGCATTGCCGCTCTCTTCGAGGTGGCCATCCGGAAGGAGACCTAGACCCATGACGAACTACCTGTATGCCGTCGGTGCCGCACTGCTGCTGGCCAATGCCGGCGTCGGCGCCTGGCGAATCCTGCGCGGCCCCACCAGTGCCGACCGCATGCTGGCTGCCGAGATGATCACCACCTCGGCCATCGCCGTACTGCTGTTGCTGAGCATCATCTCCGATCAGTCGGCACTGGTGGACGTGGCTCTGCTGTTCGCCCTGCTGGCCGCCGTAGCCATGGCCAATTTCGTCACGCGCACCTGGACACTGCTGCGCGATGACAAGGACACCCGTGAAGAGGCAGGCCATGACTGAAGCGCTACATTGGCTCGGCTACGGGCTCGTCATTGCCGGCATCCTGTTCTTCCTGGCCGGAAGCCTTGGCCTGCTGCGCTTTCCGGATGTCTTCACCCGCCTGCACGCCCTGACCAAGGCCGACAATCTCGGCCTCGGCCTGATCTGCCTGGGGCTTGCCTTTCAAGCCTCGGGCCTCGCCGAGGCCGTGAAATACCTGCTGATCTGGCTATTGATGCTGGTTGCCTCCGGTATCGGGGCCACCCTGATCGCCTCGACGGCGCTAGCCTGCGGCCTGGCCCCACGGCAGGCTGATACGCCGTCAAACACGATGACAAGCGAAAGGCCCGCCCCGAAGTGAGGTTGCTGGCGTGGGGGTTCGACTTGCTGCTTGCCGCAGGCTTGCTGTGGCTGGCCTGGCAGGCACTGTTCACTCCGCGCCGCTTTTCCGCCGTCGTCAACTTCATGGCCTTCTACCTGCTGATGGCGCTGGTGTGGGTTCGCCTGGACGCACCGGATATCGCCCTGGCGGAGGCCGCGATCGGCGCCGGCGTCACCGGCGCCCTGCTCCTGACGGCCTTGGGACGACTGCCTGCCGGCACCAGTACCGGCGCCGATCCCCGCCGCTGGCAACGCCCGCTGCAGATCCTGGCCATGGCAGGTGCCGCCATGGCAGCGCTCTGGCTGGCCTGGGCGGCATACCAACTTCCCCGGCCGGGGCTTGCGGCCGAGGTCACGGCGGCGCTGGACGCAACCGGCGTCAGCCATGGCGTGACCGCCGTACTACTCAACCTGCGCGCCTTCGACACCTTCCTCGAGATCGTCATCATGCTCGCGGCGGTGGTGCTGGTATGGTCCCTGGGGCCTCCGCTGCGGGCCTTCGCGCCGGCCACGGCGCTGCCCGGGCTACCGGCGCTCTCCCACCTGCTGCATCCACTCTTCCTGCTGGTACCGGCCTACCTGCTCTGGCGCGGCACCCATGCCCCCGGCGGCGCCTTCCCCGCCGGCGCCGTCATGGGTGCCGGCGGCGTCCTGCTCCTGCTGACCGATGCCGCCCCCTGGATCTACCTGAGAAGGCATCGGCTCCTTCTCCATCTGCTGTTGAGTTCCGGCATGGCGCTGTTTCTCGCCGTCGCCCTGGGCGGGATGCTGATGACCGGCACCTTCTTTGCCATTCCCTTGCACCTGGCCCCGACACTGATCATGGCAGTCGAAGTGGCTACGGGGCTCTCCATCGCCCTGATGCTGATGGCCTTCTACCTGTTGGGGGAGCCGGGACAATGAGTCAGTTCTATGCCGTACTGGCCGCTATACTCTGCGGCATGGCGCTGATCGGGCTGTTCCAGACCGAGGACCTGCTGCGCCGCATCCTCGCCCTCAACGTCCTGGCCAGCGCCGTCTTCCTGCTGCTGGTCACCGTCGCCCGAAGCGCCGAAGGTATCGACCCTGTACCTCACGTGATGGTACTGACCGGTATCGTGGTGGCCGTCAGCACCACGGCGGCGGCCCTGGCCCTCGTCATTCGTGCCAATGAGGCGCGTCGCAGGCGAGAGGAGGAGCCGTAATGACGGCGCCAGCCTTGTGGGCACTACCGCTCACCGTTGCCGTGCCTCTCTGCCTGGCCATTGCAGCCTTTCTCGAATGTCTCTCCCCCCGGCGCCAGGTGATTCTCGGCGTGCCCGCCATCGTGGCAAGCCTCGCCATCGCCTCAGCCCCTCTACGGGAGTACGGCGTCCTGACGCTTGCCCTGGGGGATTGGACGGCACCGCTGGGCATTGTCTGGCTGCTGGACATGCCCGGTGCGCTGATGCTGGGCATGACCGCCATTGTCGCCGGTGCAGGGAGTATCGCCCTGCTCTTCGACACACAGACGGCCCGCGACAGGCACCTGTGGCCGCTATGGTGGCTGCTGTGGGGCGGGCTCAACGCACTGCTGCTCTCCCGTGACCTCTTTAACCTCTATATCACCCTGGAGCTGGTAACCCTGGCCGGCGTCGGGCTGGTCGCCCGTTCGCCGCACGATCCCGAAGGGGCGGCGGCCCTACGCTACTTGCTGGCTTCCCTGCTCGCTTCCCTGCTCTTCCTGCTCGGTGTCGCGCTGCTGTACGGACAGACCGGCAGGCTCGATCTCGAACTACTTGGCGACACGCTCACCGATAACGCCACCTCGCGCCTGGCCGCCATCGCCCTGAGTCTCGGCCTGATGATCAAGGCGGCCATGGTGCCACTGCATACCTGGTTGCCCTCGGCCCATGCGCGAGCCCAGGCCCCGGTCAGTGCCATGCTTTCCGCCGTGGTGGTGGCCGCCACCCTTTTCGTTCTTTGGCGGCTATGGCTTTCACCGCTCGCCATTCTGCAGACAGCCCTGCGCGACTGGCTTGCGCTCGTCGGCGCAGCGGCGCTGGTCTGGGGGGGCGTCCAGGCCGCCCTGCAGTCACGCCTCAAGCTGCTGATCGCCTGGTCGACGCTCTCCCAGAGCGGCTATGCCCTGTTGCTGCTCGGGCTGGCCGGCACCGTAAGCTGGCCCGGCTCCGAAAGGGGCGCAAGCACCGCCACCGACGGGGCCCTGCAGATCCTGCTGGCCCATGGCCTGGCCAAGGCGTCCCTGTTCATCGCCGCCGGCGCCATCGTGGCAACCTACGGCCACGATCGCCTCAGCCGCCTTGGCGGTAGCGCTGCCCGCCTGCCGCTGGCCTGGCTGGCTATCGCCCTGGGCGGACTGAGTCTGCTGGGAGCCCCGCCCACGGGCGGCTTCGTCGGAAAATGGCGGCTGTTGAGCGCCGCCTTCGCCGAGGGCAACGTCCTGATAGCAGCGGTCGTTCTGCTGGGCACGCTGGTCACCGCAGCCGGTCTCTGGCGGTTGCTCGACCTGGCCTTCTGCCCCACGCCGACGCCCTTTCAGCGCCCTTTGCCCGCCCCCGACGCTCCCTTGGCAGGGCGCCTTGCCAGGTTGGCCCTGGGCCTCGCCCTGCTGGCCTGGCTGCAGGGCCTGGTCGTGCTGGCGATGTCAAGTCATGGGTCGGGGCTCGGCATCCTCCTGGACCCGCTCGGGCTGCCCTTCATGCTGCCGGCCCTGGCCATCTGGCCGATCGCACTGGGCGCGACCCATGCCTGGCGCAGCAGCTTTCCCGCCTCGAGACGGCTCTTCTTGATCATGCTCGCCGCGGCAGTGGCACACCTGCTGACGCTGGTTGCCGGGGACCTCCTCACCTTCTATGTCGGCACCGCCATGCTCAGCCTGCTGGGCTGGGCCATGGTGCAGCACGACGGCGACCGACCGGCGCGCCTTGCCGGTACCGGCTACCTCGTCATGATGCTGCTGGCCGAGATCGCCATGCTGGCGGGGCTCGCGCTCACCGCCCTCACGACCACCGACCTGAGCTTCTCGACGCTGGCCGTCACAGAGCTGCCGGGTCCGGCAATGGCCTTCCTGGCCCTGGGGCTGGGAATCAAGGCCGGCGTGCTCGGCCTGCATGCCTGGCTGCCCCTCGCCCATCCGGTGGCGCCCCCCATGGCCAGCGCAATCCTTTCCGGGTTGATGATCAAGGTCGGCGTGCTGGGTGCACT
>SKVX01000249.1 GCA_007129225.1 Halomonas sp. | reverse complement strand
TAATGGAGTTGATGTGGAACAGCTCCCACGTGAGCGGCAGCAACGTTCACTATGTGGAAGCGCTCTACGAGCAATACCTCGCCGACCCAGGTTCCGTCCCCGAAGAGTGGCGAACCTACTTCGACCAGCTGCCCAGCGTGGAAGGCGGCTCTACCCACGACGTTCCCCTCAGTCCCGTGCGTCATCAGTTCGAGCAACTGGGGCGTGCACGCCGAACGACGACGGCCGCCGCGGATAGCGGAGAGAGCAAGAAGCAGGTCAAGGTCCTTCAGTTGATCAACGCCTACCGCTTTCGGGGTCACCAGAAGGCCGATATCGACCCGCTCGACCTGCGTAGCCCGGTACCGGTACCCGACCTGGACCTCTCCTTTCATCAGCTTTCCAAGGACGACCTGGATACCGAGTTCCAGACCGGTTCTTTCTTTTTGGGGATCGACAAGGCACCGCTGCGTGAGATCGTCGAGGCCTTGGAGCAGACCTACTGCCGCTCCATCGGCTGCGAGGTCATGCATATCGTCGACACCGAGGAGAAGCGTTGGCTTCAGCAGCGTTTCGAGTCGGTGCGTTCGTCACCCAAGTTCAGCGACGACGTGCGCAAGCACCTGCTGGAGCGGCTCACCGCTGCCGAGGGGTTGGAGAACTACCTGGCATCCAAGTATCCGGGCACCAAGCGTTTTGGCCTGGAAGGTGGCGAGTCCTTCATTCCGATGATGGACGAGCTCATCCAGCGAGGCGGTGGTTACGGTGTCAAGGAGGTGGTCATCGGTATGGCCCACCGCGGACGCCTCAATCTGCTGGTCAATATACTCGGCAAGAATCCCTCCGAGCTTATCGACGAGTTCGACGGCAAGAAGCTGATCGAGCGAGGCTCCGGTGACGTCAAGTACCATCAGGGCTTCAGCTCCAATGTGATGACGCCGGGCGGTGAAGTCCATCTGGCGCTGGCCTTCAACCCCTCCCACCTGGAGATCGTCTCTCCCGTGGTCGAGGGCTCCGTGCGGGCGCGTCAGGATCGTCGCGACGACATGGAAGGCACCAAGGTCCTGCCGATCAACATCCATGGTGACGCGGCCTTCGCCGGCCAGGGCGTGGTCATGGAGACGTTCCAGATGTCCCAGACTCGCGCCTACAAGACCGGCGGCACGGTTCATATCGTCATCAACAACCAGGTCGGTTTCACCACGTCGCATCCGCAGGATACCCGTTCCACCGAGTACTGCACCGACATCGCCAAGATGGTCCAGGCGCCGATCTTTCACGTCAACGGCGACGACCCGGATGCCGTGTTGCATGCGACACAGGTGGCACTGGACTACCGTCAGCAGTTCAAGAAGGACGTGGTCATCGACCTGGTCTGCTATCGTCGTCGCGGCCACAACGAGGCCGATGAGCCTTCCGGCACCCAGCCGATGATGTATCGCAAGATCAAGGAGCATCCCTCGTCGCGCAGCCTCTACGCCCAGCGTCTGGTGGAGCAGGGCGTGCTCTCAGAGGAAGACGCCAAGGCGATGATCGAGACCTATCGCGAAGACCTCATGGCCGGCAACCACGTGGCCAACGCCCTGGTGCAGGAGCCCAATACCTCACTGTTCGTCGACTGGCAGCCCTACCTGGGGCATGAGTGGTCTGGTCATGCCGATACCGGCGTCGAGATGAAGCGACTTCAGCGTCTGGCCGGCAAGATGTGCGAGATTCCCGACGGCGTCGAGGTGCAGCGCCAGGTGGCCAAGATTTACGAAGACCGCCGCAAGATGCAGGCCGGCGGTTTGGGCCTCAACTGGGGCTTTGCCGAAACCCTGGCCTACGCCACGCTGCTCGATGAAGGGCACCCGGTGCGCATCACCGGTCAGGACGTGGGTCGCGGTACCTTCTCCCACCGCCATGCGGTAGTACACAACCAGAAGGATGGCAGCGTCCACGTGCCGCTGCAGCACATGTCCGATGGCCAGCCGCGGTTCACCATCCATGACTCCTTCCTCTCCGAGGAGGCGGTGCTGGCGTTCGAGTACGGCTATGCGACGACGGCGCCCAATCATCTGGTGATCTGGGAAGCGCAGTTCGGTGACTTCTTCAACGGTGCTCAGGTGGTGGTCGATCAGTTCATCTCCTCCGGCGAGACCAAGTGGGGACGCCTGTGCGGCTTGACCATGCTGCTGCCCCACGGCTATGAGGGGCAGGGGCCGGAACACTCATCCGCGCGGCTCGAGCGCTTCCTGCAGATGTGTGCCGAGCACAACATGCAGGTCTGTGTGCCGACCACGCCGGCACAGATATTCCATCTGCTGCGTCGCCAGGTGATCCGCAAGCTGAGAAAGCCCCTGGTGGTGATGACCCCCAAGAGCCTGCTGAGGCACAAGGAAGCCGTTTCCAGCTTGGACGACCTGGCCAACGGCCACTTCCATATGGTGCTGCCGGATCAGGGCAATCTCGATGCCGGTCAGGTCAAGCGCGTCATCATGTGTGCCGGCAAGGTCTACTACGACCTGGCGGCCTGGCGTGAAGAGAACGAGCGCAACGATACGGCAATCCTGCGTATCGAGCAGCTCTACCCCTTCCCCAAGGAGGAACTCTTCGAGGCGCTCAAGGATTACGTCAACCTCGAGTCGGTGGTGTGGTGTCAGGAAGAGCCGCTCAACCAAGGGGCCTGGTACTCGAGCCAGCACCATATGCGGGCAGTCGCTGACATGCTCAACAACGGCCTGGGCGGAGAACTGAAGTTTGCCGGTCGCCCGGCTTCGGCGGCACCCGCCGCGGGCTATATGTCCGTGCATACAGAACAGCAGCGCCAGTTGGTGGAAGACGCCTTCAACGTCTAAGTAACACCACCGGGACGAGAGAGAACATACAAGGGAAACGACATGGCTACCGAGATCAAAGCGCCCACCTTTCCGGAATCCGTTGCCGAAGGCAGCGTGGCTGCCTGGCACAAGAAGCCCGGAGACAGCGTTGAGCGCGATGAACTGATCGTCGAGATTGAAACGGACAAAGTGGTCCTTGAAGTCCTTGCCCCCGAGGCGGGCACGCTAAGCGAGGTCATGGCCGAAGAGGGCGATACCGTCCAGTCTGAGCAGGTGCTCGGCCGGATCGGTGAAGGCAAGGCATCGGGTGGCGAAAAAGGCGGAAACAAGAGCGAGAAAAAAGCCGACGCCAAGGCCGACAAGGATGAGGCCGCCAAGAGCGATGCGAAGGCGGAAAAGCCGGCCGGTGGTGGCAAGCAGCACCAGGTAAAGGCACCCAGCTTCCCCGAATCCATCCAGGAGGGCACCGTGGCCACCTGGCACAAGCAGGTGGGTGAGGCGGTCAAGCGCGACGAGGTGTTGGCCGACATCGAGACCGACAAGGTCGTGCTGGAAGTGGTGGCGCCGGCGGATGGGGCACTCGCTGAAATCAAGGCAGAAGAGGGCAGCCAGGTCGAGTCCGAGGCGGTGCTGGCGATCTTCACCGAAGGCACGGGCGGTGGCGATTCGGCCGCCGACGAAGCGCCGGAGGCCGCCGCCGACGGTTCCGGTGACGAGAAGGTGGGGGACAAGATCCTGGCTCCGGCCGCGCGCAAGATGGTCGCCGAGCATGACCTTGATGCGGGCAAGATCGAGGGCACCGGCAAGGGTGGGCGAATCCTCAAGGAGGACGTGCAGCGCGCTGTTCAGGCCGGTACGGCCAAGAAGGGCGCAGCACCTGCTGCTGCCGCACCGAAGCAGGCCGCAACCGCGGCACCGGCCTTCGAGGGCGAGCGCCCCGAGAAGCGCGTGCCGATGAGCCGCCTGCGCAAGACCATCGCCAAGCGCCTGGTCGAGGCACAGCAGACCGCCGCCATGCTGACCACCTACAACGAGGTGGACATGGGGGCGGTGATGAGCCTGCGGGCCCAGTACAAGGACACCTTCATCAAGACCCACGACGTCAAGCTTGGCTTCATGGGCTTCTTCGTCAAGGCGGCTTCCGAGGCGCTCAAACGCTTCCCGGACGTCAACGCCTCCATCGATGGTAATGACATCGTATACCACGGCTATCAGGACATCGGTGTGGCGGTCTCCACCGACCGTGGCCTGGTGGTGCCGGTGTTGCGCGATACCGACAGCATGAAGATCGCCGATGTCGAAAAAGGCATCGTCGATTTCGGCAAGCGGGCACGTGACGGCAAACTCGGCATCGACGAGATGCAGGGCGGCACCTTCACCATTACCAATGGCGGGATCTTCGGCTCGCTGATGTCTACGCCGATCATCAATCCGCCGCAGACCGCCATTCTGGGCATGCACAAGATTCAGGAACGTCCCATGGCGGTGAATGGCAAGGTGGAAATTCGTCCGATGATGTATCTGGCCGTCTCCTATGATCACCGCATGATCGATGGCAAGGACGCGGTACAGTTCCTGGTCACCATCAAGGAGCTGCTGGAAGATCCGGCCCGCCTGCTGCTGGATGTCTGAGCGACGCCCGACTCAACGGACTCAAACGCGAACCGATCAAGGAAAACCATATGGCCGATAAATTTGATGTGATCGTCATCGGTGCGGGCCCCGGGGGCTACGTGGCCGCCATTCGTGCCGCCCAGCTGGGGCTGAAGACTGCCTGTGTCGAAAAATGGGTCAACAAGGAAGGCAAGACCGTCCATGGCGGCACCTGCCTCAACGTGGGATGCATTCCATCGAAGGCCCTTCTGGAAACGTCGCACAAGTTCGTCGAGGCGCGTGACCACTTCGCCGAGATCGGCATCGATCTGGAACCGCCCAAGGCCAACGTGGCCAAGATGCTGGAGTTCAAGAACTCCGTCATCGCCAAGAATGTCGGCGGTATCAGTGCGCTGTTCAAGGCCAACGGCGTCACCTCTCTGGAGGGCACCGGCAAGGTGACCTCCAGCAAGCAGGTCGAGGTAACGGGTCATGATGGCGAGCAGACCTCCTATGAGGCAGACAACATCATCATTGCTGCGGGCTCAGTGCCGGTGGAGATTCCTCCGACTCCGCTTACCGAGGGGCTGATCGTCGACTCGAGCGGTGCGCTCGAGTTCACCGAGGTACCCAAGCGCCTGGGAGTGATTGGCGCCGGCGTCATTGGTCTCGAGCTGGGTAGTGTCTGGAGCCGCCTGGGTAGTGAGGTCACCATGCTCGAGGCCATGGACAGCTTCCTGCCCATGGTCGACAAGGACGTGGCCAAGGAGACCCAGAAACTGCTCAAGAAGCAGGGCCTGGATATCAAGCTTGGTGCCCGTGTCACCGGCTCCGAAGTCAAGGGCAAGGAAGTCGTGGTCAAGTACACCGACAGCGCGGGTGAGCAGGAGCAGACCTTCGACAAGCTGATCGTTTGTGTCGGTCGTCGCCCCTATACCCAGGGAGTGATCGCTGACGGTGTCGGAGTTGGCCTTGACGAGCGCGGCTTCATCCATGTCGACGACCAGTGCCGTACCAGTGTGCCGGGGATCTATGCCGTCGGCGACTGCGTGCGCGGCCCGATGCTGGCCCACAAGGCCTCGGAAGAGGGTGTGATGGTGGCTGACATCATTGCCGGTCACAAGGCGGAGATGAACTACAATGCCATTCCCAGCGTGATCTATACCGCGCCGGAAGTGGCCTGGGTGGGCATGAACGAGCAGGAAGCCAAGGCCGCCGGAATCGAGATTAAGACCGGCTCCTTTCCGTTTGCCGCCAACGGTCGTGCCCTGGCCAACAATGCCTCCGAGGGCATGGCCAAGATCATCGCCGATGCCGAGACCGACCGCATCCTGGGCATGCATATCGTCGGCCAGCATGCCGGCGAACTGATTGCCCAAGGCGTGATCGCGTTGGAGTTCGGCTCCAGTGCCGAGGATCTGGCATTGACCTGTTATGCCCATCCGACGACCGCCGAAGCGATCCATGAAGCGGCGCTGGCCGTCGATGGCCATGCCATCCATATGGCCAATCGAAAGAAGCGCAAGTAAGCCAGCTCGCGCACAGCTCAATAACAACACGATTTAGGCAACAACAAGCGTCACCCACGCGGGTGGCGCGTCGTACCCGGCCATGTATCGGGTACGAACGGGGGTAGCCCGGGATAGACCGCATTCGGCGGTATTCCGCGGTTGCCGTTCGAGTCACATGCAACCAATGGCATGAATCGATGAACCTTCACGAGTATCAAGGCAAGCAGCTGTTTGCCGACTATGGTCTTCCGGTATCCAAGGGCTTCGCAGTCGACACGCCCGAGGAAGCGGCGGAAGCGTGCAAGAAGATCGGCGGCGAGAAGTGGGTCGTCAAGGCCCAGGTTCACGCAGGGGGCCGCGGCAAGGCCGGAGGCGTCAAGCTGATCAAGAGCCCGGAAGAGGCCAAGGCCTTCGCCGAGAAATGGCTGGGCAAGAACCTGGTGACCTTCCAGACCGACGAGAAGGGACAGCCGGTCGCCAAGATCCTGGTCGAGAACTGCACCGATATCGCCAACGAGCTTTACCTGGGCGCCGTGGTCGACCGCACCACCCGTCGCGTGGTCTTCATGGCCTCGACCGAGGGTGGCGTCGAGATCGAGAAGGTCGCCGAGGAAACCCCCGAGAAGATCCTCAAGGCCGAGGTCGATCCGCTGGTCGGCGCCCAGCCCTACCAGGCGCGTGAGCTGGCCTTCGCCCTGGGCCTCAAGGGTGACCAGGTCAAGCAGTTCACCAAGATCTTCCTGGGCCTCTCCCGCCTGTTCCACGAAAAGGACCTGGCGCTGCTCGAGATCAACCCGCTGGTCATCACCGACGAAGGCAACCTGCACTGCCTGGATGCCAAGCTCGGCCTGGACAGCAACGCGCTGTATCGTCACCCGGACCTGCAGGCCATGCGTGACCCGTCCCAGGAAGACGAGCGCGAAGCCGAAGCGGCTGCCTGGGATCTCAACTACGTGGCCCTGGAAGGTAACATCGGCTGCATGGTCAACGGCGCAGGCCTGGCCATGGGCACCATGGACATCATCAAGCTCAACGGCGG
>SKVX01000275.1 GCA_007129225.1 Halomonas sp. | reverse complement strand
GAACCAGGTTTGGGCCACTTTGACTTCCGAGCGAGTCGATGTCGATGAGCTACTGGCTATCGAGCGAGATATCGGGCCAAGGGAAGCGTCATCTCCCGAGCATGAGCCCTGGATAGCGGATGTGCAGCGGCGCCAGAAAATTTTCCCTGATCGCCGCTGGGACCTGGATGCGCTCGGCAATATCGACCTCGTGCTCGACTACCAGGCGGCAGAGGTACATTCCCGGTATGCCCCGCTCAATGACCTCGCTCTCGACCTCGAACTGGAGCAGGGGGTAATGACCGTCTCGCCGCTGCGGGTGGGTCTGGGTGGCGGGCAGGTTCATGCGGACTGGATCCTGGATGCGCATCAGGAGGCTCTGGTGGGCGAGCTGCAACTGGAGATTGCCGGGGTGAATCTCGCCCCGCTGCTGGATGATGCCGGGCTCCCCGAAGTCGCCGAAGATACCCTGGGCATCATTGGCGGACACGGCGAATTCAGGTTTCGCGGCCGCTCCATGGCCCAGCTCATGGCCGGACTGGACGGCGAGTTGGAACTTGCCATGTCCCAGGGCTGGTTGGACATCATTGCCGCGGAACTCATGCCCCTGAATGTCGCCAATGCCCTGGTGCTGGCGCTGGCCGGTGAGGATGAGCAGGTGCGGCTGGAGTGCAGCTATGTTCACTTCAAGGCCGACCATGGCCTGGTCACCCTGGAAAATTTCTTCATGGCCACCGAGATCGCCCACTTCATCGGCGCCGGGGCAATGAACCTTGCCACAGAAGAGCTGGACATGGCGTTTGAGGGGCACAACAGGGATGTCACCCTTTTTACGGCCAATACCCCGGTCAAGCTGGAAGGGCCGTTGAGCGACTTGAGTGTGGAAGTCGTCACCCCTGAGCTATTGGCACGGGGTGTTCTGTCCGCGCTGGGAGTCGTGGTTGCACCGCCCCTGGCGATCCTGCCCTGGATCGACCCCGGTAGCGGTGAAGACGTGGGCATCGGATGTGAAGAGGCCCTGAGGCAGTTCCACGACTGACGCTGCGATGCCGGGAAAGGGCTGCCTTGTGTCCCGCTTTAAAGTGCACCTGTTAAAGGCGCACCAGCATCTTGCCCTTGTTGGCTCCTTCGAAGAGCTTCAGGAAGGCATCGGGCGTGCGCTCCAGGCCCTCCTCGACGGTTTCTTCGTAGTCGATCTCGCCCTTGGCGACCAGCGGGCCCACCTCCGCCAGGAAATGAGGATACTCGGTCCAGTGGTCGAAGATGATGAAGCCCTGCATGCGGATCCGGCGGATCAGGATCATGGCGAGGTTGCCGGGGGCGGTGGTGGGCTTTTCGGCGTTGTAATCGGCGATCAGGCCGCATACCGCGATGCGCGCGCCAACGCGCAGGTTGTTCAGTGCCGCTTCCAGGCAGATGCCGCCGACATTCTCGTAGTAGACGTCGAAGCCGGCGGGACAGGCCTCCTTCAGGTCGGCGCTCAGCTGCTGGGCATTCTTGCCACGATAGCTGACGGCCGTGATGCCGATCGACTCCAGCCAGGCGAGCTTCTCCGGTGCACCGGCAATACCCACGACGGTGCCGCCCCTGGCCTTGGCCAGCTGAACCGCCAGCGAACCCACTGCGCCGCTGGCGGCGCTGACCAGGACATTGTCGCCCTCACGGATATTGGCGATGTGATTGAGCCCGGTCCAGGCGGTCATTCCCGGCATGCCGAGCACTCCCAGGTAGGCTTCCTCGGGTACCTCGATTTCCGGCAGGGGCTCCAGGATGTCCGCCTTCAGCTGAGCAATATCGCGCCAGCCGGCCATGTGGCGAACCTTGTCGCCCTGCTTGAAACGGGGGTCTCTCGACTCGATCACCTCGCCCACCGCGGCCCCCTCCAACGGCTCATTGAGTTCGAACGGGTCGATATAGGTCTTTATTCCGCTCATCCGGCCGCGCATGTAGGGGTCCACCGACAGCCAGGTATTGCGAATTCGCACCTCGCCATCCTGGAGCTCCGGCAGATCGGCGCTGTGCAGCTTGAACAGCTCGCGTTGCGGTGTGCCTTGCGGGTAGTCCGTGATGGTGAAATAGCGTGATTGCATGGGCGTACTCCTTCGCATTGTCTGGCTAAGGCACTGCAATCGCTTGCAGTGCAGGCAGTCTAGATAGCCGAATCGTATCTGGCGAACCCGGGGCCCGTCATTTCAGGGTAATCTCGCCAAGCGCCTGGGTCAGGCGCTCCAGCAACGCGCCGCTATGGCGCCAGAAATGCCAGTAGAGCGGTACCGACAGCGATTCGCCCGGTGCGATGCTGGCCAGCTTGCCTTCCGCCATCAGGGCGTCTGCCTGCATCATTTGCGGGATCATGCCGTAGCCCATGCCGGCAAGGGCCAGGCGCACGAAGCCCTCCGAAGAGGGGCACAGGTGGTAGGGAAAGCTGGCGTGATAGCCGCACTGGGCGAGGAAGCGGTGCTGCAACTGGTCGTGGGGGCCGAAGACGATGGCGGGGGCCTGGGCGAAGGCTTCGGCAGACGGGCCATGGGGGAAGTGGCGAGCGATGTAGTCCGGAGTGGCCAGGGGGTGGTAGGCCATTTCGCCCAATGAGACGCAGCGGGCCCCGGCAATGGGCTGGGGGCTGGCGCAGAGGCAGGCGGCGACGTCGCCGTCACGCAGCCGCTTGAGCCCCACGTCCTGATCCTCGACCACCAGGTCCAGCAGCAGGCCTTCCGTTCGGCAAAGCTCGCCCACGGCATCGGCCCACCATGTCACCAGGCTGTCGGCATTGATCGCAATACGTAGCCTGGGAGCGGACTCCTCCAGGGTGGGCAGCGTGGTGCGCAGGTCCCGCTCGAGCAGTTGGACCTGCTGGTAGTGATTGAGCAGCCGCTGACCGGCGGGAGTCGGGTGCAGTTCGGGATGACGGATCAGCACCGGCTGTCCCAGGCGGACCTCAAGCGACTTGATGCGCTGGGAAACCGCCGATTGCGAAAGGCCCATGGCGTCACCGGCGCGTTCGAATCCGCCGCACTCGATGACCGTGGCCAGGGCCTGGAGCAGCTTGTAGTCCAGCATGGGGGCTCGCTATTAGAAAAAATGATGTGTCATTAGTAGTATGATTTTCCAGTATATCGACTCGCCATTATGCTTGCCGCATTCCAATGGGCATATCGAGAATCCTCAAGGAGGGGCAAGCGATGCTGGAGAGTTACCTCACCGGACTGATTGTGTGTGGCGGGATCATCATCGCCATCGGTGCCCAGAATGCCTACGTGCTGGGCCTGGCGGTCAGGCGAGAGCATCACTGGTGGTCGGCCGGACTCTGCATGGGTACCGACGTGGTATTGCTGACGGCGGGTATGTTCGGTGTCAGTGCGATACTGCTGACCATGCCGAGCGCCATGGAGGCGATGCGTTGGTTGGGGGTGGCGTTTCTCTCATGGCTCGCCGCCCAGGCGTTCTATCGGGCCGCTACCGGACGAGAGGCCCTGGCGGCCTCGAAGGAGGGCGGGCGCAGCCTGAAACATGTGCTGATCGCCACCCTGGCCGTGACGATTCTCAACCCTCAGGTCTACCTCGACACCCTGTTGCTGATACCGGCTATCGGCGCCCAGCAGGAGAGCGCCACCATCTTCGTGGCCGGGGCGAGCACCGCCTCGATCCTGTGGTTCAGCCTGCTGGCCTGGGGCGGTGCGCTGCTGTCGCCCTGGCTATCTCGCCCCCTGGCCTGGCGGCTGATCGATGGGGTGATCGGCCTGATGATGGCGGCGGTGGCGCTACACCTGGTCCGCAACGGTGTGTAGTGTCGCAGCTCGCACGCTCCTTGACAGCGGGGCGACCCCTAGGCGATGAGCCACCGTTGCCCTGGTTGATTGCGGAGGCTTATGTCACTGGGGCGGTAATCAGGCCATAGGTGTCGGGGCGACGGTGCAGGTTGAAATTGAAGATGTGCTCCCGAATTTCGCGAGTGCGGTCCAGGTCACACTCATAGGTAATCAGTTCGTCCTCCTGACTGCCCGCCATGGCGACGATCTCGCCGGTTGGGGCGATAATGCAACTTTGACCGAGCAGGTCGCAGCCTTCCTCCTTGCCGGCCTTCGCCACGCCTACGACCCACATGCCGTTCTGGTAGGCACCGGCCTGCATGCAAAGGTGATTATGAAACCCTTGCAGGTGATCGTGCTCAGGCACCGGGGGGTAATGTATGGGGGTGTTGTAGCCGAGCATCATCAGCTCGACTCCCTGTAGCGCCAGCATCCGATAGGTTTCCGGCCAGCGCCGGTCATTGCATAGCGCCATGCCCATGGTGCCGCCAAAGGCTTCTGTGGTGCCGAATCCGGTATTGCCTGGCTCGAAATACCGCTTCTCGAGATGCTGAAAAGGGCGCCATGGTTCATGTTCGGCATGGCCGGGCAGGTGAACCTTGCGGTATTTCCCAACGACACTGCCGCTCCCATCGACCAGGATGGATGTGTTGAAGTGACGCGGGCGGCCGTCTTCGACACAGAGTTCGGCATAGCCGAGATAGAAGCCGACGTTGAGATCCCGGGCGGTCTCGAACAGAGGGCGGGTCTCGGGCCCCGGCATTTCGCTCTCGAAGAAGGCATCAATGGCTGCCTGGTCCTCGAAATACCAGCGGGGGAAAAAGGTCGTCAGGGCCAGCTCGGGAAAGATGACAAGCCTGGCGCCTCGCGCGTGGGCCTGACGCATCAGGTCGACCATCCGTGCGACTGCCTGGGCACGGGTTTCATTTCGTGCGATAGGGCCGAGCTGGGCGGCCCCTACGATCAGTTTTCGGCTCATTCGGCTTTCCTTGAACGGTTACTCGGCGAGGTCCAGGAGGACCCGCAGCAAGACATTGGTACCCGCTTCCAGGTCTTCGGGCGCGGTGAACTCATTGATGTTGTGGCTGACTCCGTCGACGCTGGGCACGAATATCATGCTGGTGGGGCAGACCCGAGCCAGCATCTGGGCATCGTGGCCGGCGCCGCTGGGCATGCGCATGACAGAGTGACCGAGGGCTTGGGCGGCGGCTTCCACGCGATCGACCATCCCGGGGTCGAAGGGCACTGGGTCGAAGCGTGCCAGGGTGCGGTGCTCGACCTCTATGCCTTCACGCTCGGCGAGTCGTTCGACGAAGGCTTGCAGCTCCTGTTCGGCCTGCTTGAGCCGGCTGTTGTCGGTGTTGCGCAAGTCGACGGTGAAGCGGGCATGGTTGGCCACCACGTTCACCAGGTTGGGCTTGATGTCGAATGCGCCCACGGTACCGACCTGGTCGCCGCCGATGCGGTTGACCAGGTCGCGCACGAAGGCGCCGGTCGCCATGGCGGCATGGCCGGCATCATGACGCAGGCGCATGGGCGTGGTGCCGGCGTGGTTGGAGATGCCGGTGAAGCTGAACTCCTGCCACGAGATGCCCTGAACCTTTTCCACGGCACCAATCGTGATGCCGGACTCCTCGAGTACCGGACCCTGCTCGATGTGCACCTCGACGAAGGCATGCACATCTGGCTTGCCCACCGGCGCCTCACCGCCCGCACCGATAGCATCGAGGCAGTCGCCTACAGACTGGTCATCGATTCCCTGCGTGGCTCGCGCATCCTCGAGAGACATGCCGCCGACATACACCAGGCTGCCCATCATGTCGGGGGCGAAGCGTGCCCCCTCCTCATTGGTGAAGAAGGCCACGCACAGGGGGCGGCGCGTGACGATGCCCGCCTCGTTAAGGGTCTCGATTACCTCGAGCCCGCCCAGCACGCCCAGGTTACCGTCATAGATACCACCGGTGCGGACGGTGTCGATATGCGATCCGGTCATCACCGGCGGGCCGTCCTCCGTGCCGGGTCGCAGGCCGAACACGTTGCCCATGGCATCGCTAGAGACCTGAAGGCCCAGTTCGTGCATCCAGCCGATAACGAGCTCTCTTCCCTGGCGGTCCTCCTCGGTGAGGGCGAGGCGACAGCAGCCACCACCCGGCAGGGCGCCAATTTCACCGAGCCGCTCCAGGCGGTTGATCAGACGTTGTCTATTGATTCGCAGTGCGTCATGCATGATTACGTGCCTCCGCCTCAACCTCGGCCGACGGGCGGCCTACCAGTTCGCGATAAACCTCTTCGTCGGTAGCGCCTTCGCTGCCGATCAACAGGATACGGCTGTCGGCCTCAAGCCCCAGGGCCTCACTCAAGGTGGGCTGTTGTCGTGCGATCAGCAGCCCGGCGAGTCCCGCCACCGCGCTTTCTCCGGCGACCAGTGGTGCATCGCCATCGACCCCTGCCGCTAACAGTTTCATGGCTTCCACGGCCGCTTCGTCGCTGACGGTCATGAAGTCGTCGATGCCATCTTCCAGTACTTCCCAGGCCAGCAGCGACACCTCGCCACAGGCGAGTCCTGCCATCAGCGTGTCCAGTTCGCCAGGCACGGCGGTGGGGCTACCAACGCGGGCGCTCTCGTAGAGGCAGGCGGCTCGGTCTGGCTCGACCACAATCACTCGCGGCCGGTCGGCGCCGTAGGCTTCCCAGAGCTGGGCCAGTACCGCGGCCGCTAGTCCCCCGACCCCGCCCTGCACGAAGCAGTGTGTCGGCGGCTCGGGCAGCTGCTGCACCGCTTCATCGACCATGATCGTGTAGCCCTGCATGACATCGCGGGGCACGGTCATATAGCCCGGGTAGGAGGTGTCCGAGACCACGAACCAGCCGTTGGCCTCGGCATCCACCGCCGCCTGGCGCACTGAGTCGTCGTAATTGCCGGGGATTCGACGCACTTCGGCGCCGAAGCGTGTGATGGCGTCCTCGCGTCCCTGGGAAACGGTGGCGTGCAGGTAGATCACGCAGCGTGCGCCGAACTGCTCGGCACCCCAGGCCACCGAACGGCCGTGGTTGCCGTCGGTTGCGCAGCACACGGTGATTCGAGCAGCTTCCTCACGGTAGCGTCCGGCCAGCAGGTCGGCCGAGGTGACGCCCGGAGGGAGGTGTTTCTGTAGCAG
>SKVX01000174.1 GCA_007129225.1 Halomonas sp. | reverse complement strand
GGATTCTATCACGTTTGACGGCGGGTTGAACCCCGCCGGGAGTCGGATGAGAGGCTCATGGCGGCGGCGAGGAGGAGCCAGCAGGCTGCACCTCGCCGCTCGAACATCAGTCCCTCGGGTCAGGAAACGGCGACTTGAGATAGCGGAAGAAGTCGCTGGAGGGATCCAGCACCAGCATATCCTGATCGCCGTCGAAGCTATCCCGATAGGCGTTGAGGCTGCGCCAGAAGGAGAAGAACTCCTGATCCTGGCCATAGGCCTCGGAGAAGATACCCGCCGCTTCGGCATCGCCTTCACCGCGAAGCGTTTCGGCACGCTCGGTGGCCTGAGCCAGAAGCACCTGGCGACGACGGTCGGCGTTGGCGCGAATACGCTCGGCCTCCTCCTGACCCTGGGCGCGCCATTCGCGGGCCTCTCGCTCACGCTCGGAGCGCATGCGGTCATAGACCGCCGCCGATACGTCTTCCGGCAGGTCGATCCGCTTGACCCGAATGTCGAGGATCGAGACCCCGAGCTCTTCGCGCATCAGCGTGTCGAGATCCTCGGTGGGCCGGATCATCAGATCGTCGCGACGCTCGGCGATGATCTGCTGAAGATCCAGTCGGCCGAACTCGTTACGCAGGCTCTCATCGACCCGTGGCTGAATGAGGCGGATCGCCATCAGCTCATCGCCGGCCGTCGCCTCGTAGTAGCGCGTCGGGTTGACCACCTGCCACTTGACGAAGGAATCGACGATCACCGCCTTCTGCTCAAGGGTCAGATAACGGCTGGTATCGGTATCCAGCGTCAGCACGCGGGTGTCGAACTTGCGTATGGTCTGGGTGATCGGCACCTTGAAGTGCAGGCCCGGCTGGATGTTCTCCTCGATGACCTCACCGAAGCGCAGCTTGACGGCACGCTCGGTCTCGTCGACCACGTAGAGAGTGTTGCTGGCCAGCCAGGCAGCGGCAGCCAGGGTACCCACGATAATCAGTGAACGATTATTGATCATTTAGCGGCCCTCCCTGCGGATACCACTGTTGCTGCCACCGCCCTGTGAGGAGGAGGTGGTACGGAGCCGCTCGAGGACGCGCGGATCCAGCTCACCGCTCTCGCCACGGGCACCGTCGCCCTCTCGCTCGCCACTGCGGGTGCCGCCGGGACGCTGGTCGAGAGGCAGGTACATCAGCGGTGTTTCGTCACTGACGTCGATCAGCACCTTCGGCGTCTTGCCGAACACATCGGCGATGGCATCCAGATAGAGGCGCTCACGCATGATGTCCGGTGCATTGCGGTACTGAACCAGCAGTGCATTGAAGCGGTTGGCCTGACCCTGGGCCTCGGCAACCACCGACTCACGATAACCCTGGCCCTGCTCGACCAGGCGCTGCGCCTGACCCTGAGCGGCAGGAATGATCGCGTTGGCGTAAGCCATGCCCTCGTTGATGGTCCGCTGACGATCCTCGCGCGCCCTGATCACGTCATCGAAGGCGTCAATGACCGGTCCCGGCGCCGAGGTGGACTCGATGTTGATGGTCTGCAGACGAATACCGGTGCCGTAGCTGTCCAGATACGACTGCAGGCGGCTGGCAACGGAGCTACCGAGAATTTCACGCCCGGAGGTGAGGATCTCGATCATGTCGGTGCCACCGACCACGTGACGCAGTGCGGAATCCAGCGCATTCTCGATCGACAGCTGCGGGTTACGCACGTTGAGCACGAAGTCACGCGGGTTGTTGACCTGATACTGCGCCGAGATCTCGACCTCGACGATATTCTCGTCACGGGTCAGCATTGCCTGTGACTGGGTCAGCGAGCGAACCCGGGTCACGTTGACCATGCGCACATCATCGATCAAGGGCGGATTCCAGTGCAGGCCGGGCGTGACCACGTCCTGAAACTTGCCGAAGCGCAGTACGACGCCACGTTCCGCCTGATCGACCAGATAGAAGCCCGAGGCTCCCCAGATCGCCAGGGCAATGACGAGCAGCAGGCCGGGCAACGCCAGGATGTTGCGCGGCTTGCCGCTGCCTCCCTTGCCGCCCTTGCCACCGCCGCCCTTGCCGCCGCGGCCGCCTAGCATGCTGTTGAGCTTGTCCTGAAATTTCTTCAGGGCTTCATCAAGGTCGGGTGGACCCTGATTACCCCCACGGTTTCCGCCGCCGCCGTTACCGCCGCCGCGTCGGCCCCCTCCGCTCCAGGGGTCATTCTGGTTGCCACCGCCACCAGGCTCATTCCAAGCCATATGTCGTCTCCACTCTGCGTTGGCTCCCCGCCACCATCGATTAGGTGGTGGGGGAGTCGGTTGCCATCCTGTCATCGGCGCCTAGCTAGGCGCCTGGCTATTCTGTTATGGGGAAGCCGGTCCATCTGGCCAGACAGCCTTAGGCTATCTGCCCTCCCATACCGGACGTTCACACAGTTCGGGGGGAAGGTAATCCTCGGCCCGCTCATCCAGCCGTGACATCAGTTGCAGGAAGTCGCGCCGGGGAAGTCGCACTTTGAGTTCCACTCTGCCATCCGGTTCCTCGAAATGCTCTTCCCTGACTGCGTCGAGCTCATGCAAGCCCGCCCGCAGTCGCCCCTGTTCCGGAGAAAGGGTCAGGGAAAAGTCGATCACATCGACGGCGAGGCACTCCGAAAGCGCCTCTTCCAGCAGCTCGAGCCCCCGCCCCTCCTGAGCCGATAGCCACACAACTTCGGGGCGACCCTGGCCGTCACGCTCGATTCGCGGAGCGCTGTCGAGCAGATCGATCTTGTTCATTACCTTGAGCATCGGTACGTCCAGGGCACCGATCTCGTTCAGCACGCCCTCGACCTCGCCGATATTGCGCTCGCGATCGGGATCCGCTGCATCGATGACATGCACCAGCAACGCGGCTTCGGCCGCCTCCTGAAGGGTGGCCTGAAACGCCTCCACCAACTTGTGCGGCAAATGCCGGATGAAACCGACGGTGTCGGCCAGTACCACAGGGCCCACATCGCCGATTTCCAGGCGCCTCAGCGTCGGGTCGAGGGTAGCGAAGAGCTGGTCGGCCGTATAGACCTTCGATTCAGTCAACGCATTGAACAACGTCGACTTGCCGGCGTTGGTGTAACCGACCAGCGAGACACTGGGTATCTCGGCCCTGGCCCGGGCACGTCGATTCTGGGCGCGCTGACTGCGCACCTTCTCGAGTCGCTTGTGGATCGCCTTGATGCGCGCCCTCAGCAGGCGACGGTCAGTCTCCAGCTGGGTCTCGCCCGGCCCACGCAGGCCGATCCCACCTTTCTGTCGCTCAAGGTGAGTCCAGCCGCGCACCAGCCGTGTCGACATGTACTCCAGTTGCGCCAGCTCCACCTGCAGCTTGCCTTCATGGGTACGTGCCCGCTGAGCGAAGATATCGAGGATGAGCCCCGTGCGATCCAGCACACGGCACTTGAGCACCTGCTCGAGGTTGCGCTCCTGGGAAGGACTCAGGGCATGGTTGAAGATCACCAGTTCCGCGCCATGCACACCTAGCGCTTCACGCAGTTCTTCGACCTTGCCGCTACCGATGAAGGTACGCGAATCAGGACGATGCCGACTGCCACTCAGCAGCGTGGCCGGCTCGGCACCAGCAGAGCGCACCAGTTCCAGAAATTCACCCGGATCCTCGCGCTCGCGCTCATCCTGAAAGTCCACATGAACCAGTACTGCCGTTTCGCCGGCATCGGGACGTTCAAAAAACAATCAATATCCTCACACGTTGCTTTCCGGCTGAGCCGCTGGATCCTGCGGCGGCAGACGCACATTGCGCGATGGCACCACGGTGGAAATGGCATGCTTGTATACCATCTGGCTGACGGTATTTCGCAGCAGTATGACGAACTGATCGAATGACTCGATCTGTCCCTGCAGCTTGATGCCGTTGACCAGGAAAATCGACACCGGAATGCGCTCCTTGCGCAGAATATTCAGGTACGGGTCTTGAAGGGATTGCCCTTTGGACATGCTACCTCTCCCTAAAACGTTCTCATGAGGGGTGGAAGTTGTGTTCTTGGGTTGTCTGCCTTAAGCGGCATGACACCATGCCGGCTCGGCCTGGTCACCCGGCCACTCGAAGCCAACATCTTACGCTAAGAGCCGAATTCGCGCACGAATTTCAGGATTTCACTCAACGCGTCGTCACCTTGGGTATCGACCCAGTGTAGACCCGGCCAGCCACGCAACCAGGTCAATTGGCGCTTTGCCAGTTGCCGCGTCGCAACGACGGTGCGATGGCGCAGCTGCTCGACATCACTCTTGCCATCGAGATAGTCCCATACCTGACGGTAGCCCACACTCTTCATGGAGGGCAGGTCGGCATGAAGGTCGCCACGGGCACGCAGCGCCTCCACCTCCCCGATCAAGCCGGCCTCCAGCATGGCATCGAAGCGTCGGGCAATACGCTCGTGCAGGATACGGCGTGCGAGTGGCGTGACTCCTATCGACAACACTTTCCACGGGAAGGTTTCAGGGCGTTGCTGCCGCCAGAGTTCCGTGAGCGTCACATTGCTGGCCCGATAGACCTCCATGGCACGCATCAGACGCTGTGGGTCGTTGGGGTGAATGCGTCGAGCGGACTCGGGATCGATACGCGACAAGGCCTCATGCAGGGCGGCGAGCCCGTCACGTTCGACCTCACGCAGCAGCTCGGCGCGTATCGCCGGGTCGGCCGGGGGCAGGTCGGCCACGCCCTCGACCAGCCGCTTGGCGTACATCATGGTGCCGCCCACCAGCAGCGGCACCCGGCCAGCCGCGGTGATTTGTCGCATCTCGCGCAGTGCGTCATCGCGAAAATCCGCCGCCGAGTAGGGCTCGGCCGGGTCGCGAATGTCGATCAAGCGGTGCGGCGCCCGGGCAAGCTCTTGGGGCGAGGGCTTGGCGCTGCCGATGTCCATGCCGCGGTAGACCATGGCCGAATCCATGCTGATCAGGTCACACTCGAGGCGCTCATGCAGCGCCATGGCCAGGTCGGTCTTGCCGGCGGCGGTGGGGCCCATCAGCAGGATAGCGGGGGGACGGGTATCTGGCATTGGGTATCAGCAACTCATTCCGATCAATTGCATAGCTTACAGGTACAGGAGCTTACCTGGCGGCAGGTCTCCGCGAGGGCGCTGTAAATACCTCCCTGTACGCTACTTTTTCCTTCCCTGGAAAAAGACCCTCGCTGCGACCTGCCCCCAGCGCTCCTGACAAGGCCCCGCGGACAGTAACAAGGAGCTACTGTCCCCTCATAAAGAGCCGGTCCAGCTCCTTCATGCTCATCTCGGTCCAGGTGGGACGACCGTGATTGCACTGGCCGCTGCGCTCGGTGCGCTCCATGTCACGCAGCAGGGCGTTCATTTCCGCGACCGTCAGCCGCCGATTGGCTCGCACGCTGCCATGGCAGGCCATGGTGGCCAGCAGCTCGTTGACACGGGCCTCCAGGCGATCGGACCGGCCGTAGCGCTCCAGGTCGCTCAGCATGTCACGAATCAGCGGCTCGACATCGGCATCCATCAAAAGCGCCGGCACCTGGCGCACCAACAACGTCTCGGGGCCCGCCACGTCGAGCTCCACCCCGAAGCGGGAGAAGGCGTCGCGCTCGGCCTCGGCGGTGGCGACTTCCGCGGCGCTGGCCGCCAGCGATACCGGCACCAGCAATGGCTGGGCCTCGAGAGCACCACCGTGCACCTGCTGCTTCATGCGCTCATAGACGATACGCTCATGAGCGGCGTGCATGTCGACGATCATCAGGCCCCGCTCCGTCTCGGAGAGTATGTAGATCCCGTGCAGCTGGGCGATGGCGAACCCCAGCGGTGGCGCCCGGGTGGCATCCTCCTCCGGCAATCGAGGCCGTGATGCAGGTGCGGTTCCGGCAACGGCGGGGTGGCGCTCGGCCAGGGCCGTATCGGCCGCACTGCCACCGGCGCCAGGCCCGGCCGGCTGAGGGGTGAGCAGGCTCTCCTCATGTTCCGGGTGCAGCGCACGATAGCCACTCATGAAGGCCCGCACGCGATCCGGCGTCACTCGCTCGCCGTCGCCACCGGGCTGAGCGTGCAGCGCCATGGGATGCTGTTGCCAGCGCCCACCGCCTTCACGGACCTCATGCTCCCCTCGGCCCGCCTCGTCGCTTTCCGGCAGACCCTCGGCCACGTCGCCGGCATGCTCGCTCTGCTCGCCGGGACGCGCCTCGGCCAGGGCCCGATGCAGGCTCGAAAAAAGGAAGTCATGCACCATGCGGCCGTCGCGGAAACGCACCTCATGCTTGGTGGGATGGACATTGACATCCACCACCATGGGATCGACCTCGAGGTAGAGCACGAACACCGGATGGCGGCCATGAAACAGCACGTCCCGATAGGCCTGGCGTATGGCGTGGGCCACCAGCCGATCGCGCACCACCCGGCCGTTGACGAAGAAGTACTGCTGGTCGGCCTGGGCCCGGGAGTGGGTGGGCAAGCCGACCCAGCCCCATAGCCTGAGGCTTCCTGCCGCGAGATCCAGGTGCAGGGCATTGTCGAGAAAGCCCTTGCCGAGCAGTGCCGAGATGCGACGCTCGCGAGCCGCCGCATCCGGACTGGCGGGTAGCTGATGCACCGTCTTCTGGTTGTGCCGAAGAACCCAGGCAATATCGAAACGGGACAGTGCCAGACGACGAAACGCCTCCTCCACATGGCCGTATTCGGTCTTCTCGGTACGCAGGAACTTGCGCCGCGCCGGTGTATTGAAGAACAGGTCGCGAACCGTCAGGGAGGTGCCGCGAGGGTGCGGCGCCGGCGTGACCCGCGGCTCCATCTGGCGGCCCTCGGCCACCACGCGCCAGCCGTTGCGGGGGTCCTCGTCGACATTCGCCACCAGCTCCAGCCGCGACACCGAGCTGATCGAGGCCAGCGCTTCGCCGCGAAAGCCCAGGCTGGCAACGCCCTCGAGCTCTTCCAGCGATGCGATCTTGCTGGTGGCATGACGCGACAGGGCCAATGGCAGGTCGTCCTCGCCAATACCGCAGC
>SKVX01000210.1 GCA_007129225.1 Halomonas sp. | reverse complement strand
CTCCGTCCACATAGGTCTCGATGGGGTCCCGCGTGAAGTCATGGGGGTGGTCGGCGTTGGCCTGAGCCACCATGTCCAGATGCCCCTGCAGGATAACGCCCGGCGCCCCTTCATGGCTCGGTGTGGCAGGCTTGCGAATGCGCAGATTGCCGAAGGTGTCGCGGTCATGGTCCAGGCCACGGGCATCCGCCCAGGCCTCGAGAACGGCCACCAGTGCGGCCTCGCGACCGGAGGGTCGCGGCGTGTTGCACAGGGTGCGAAAGTGCCGCCACAGTGGCTGCGGTGAAAGCTGCTCGAGATGTTCGTTCATCATTGAATCTTCATGTGGATAACCGAACTACCTTACCACGTCCCCCAGCGCGACCTGACCCTCGATGAGCCGTGCCACGGCCTTGCGCAGTTGATCCATGACGCCGCGTCGGCCCGCAACATCCAGGGTAGTCGCCAACCAGTGCATGTCACGACCCTGGAAGGCCCAAGCCACCAGCCAGGCCAGTGCCGGGTCGTCGCAGCCGTCGGCCGCCGCCTGGCGCAGCAGGGCCTGCAGGGCCGGACGCGCCAGGGCCGGTTCGCGATAGCCGAAGGCCACATCGGCGATATCACGCCGATCCCCGGCACTCATGACGGGTCTCAGCCCTTCGGCCAGGAGCCTGAGTGCCACCGCCGGGTCCAGCTGCTTGAGCTCGAAGGCGAGCAGTGTCGGCAGTAGACGCTGAAAGCCTGTGGTCAGCTCGTCGACCAGGGCCTCGCCCCGTACGCTGGTCGGTACGACCACCATCAGCGCATGCTCGCCGGTGGCCGTCTCCCTGGACAGTCCCAGCCTGACGGCTCGAAAACCCTGCGCCTGCCAGAAGGCCATCAGCCCGGGCTCAGTTCCGAAACTGGCACCCAGCAGGTCGATTCCGTCCCGACGCGCCGCCGCCAGGGCCGAGTCGAGCAGCCGTCGCCCCAGCCCCTCGCGGCGGCGTGCGGGGTGCACGGCGATGCGCTGCACACGACGCACGCGAGCCTTCAGGGCGTCGCGGGAACCGGCATGGGCGGCCAGGGATTGGGCCAGCAGGTGACCCGGTGGGCGACGCTCTCCCCGACCCACCTGTTCGGCCAGCTCGGCATCGAAACCGCCCTCGTCCCCCTGGACGATCACCCCCTGCGCCTGCCCTTCGGCATCCAGCGTCGAGACCTGCAGCCCCGGCTCATCGAGCAAACGCCGCAGGTCGCCTGGAGTCGTGCGGTAGTGAGCCTGGACCAGCAGACCGAAGAGATCACGCAATGCCTCTTCATTGGTGGCGAGCCGGTCTCGGCGCCATGTCTTCTCGACCAGAGCAGTGGCTGGGGACACGGCGGGTGGTGGCTCGGCATCGAGCAGCAGCAGGTCGCTGACCAGCCGCTCCAATGGGTCACCCTTTACCCAGCGTACCGGTGCCGCCAGATGGAACTCGTGCCAGTTGGGCGCTTGGCGCTGCAATCGCTCCCGAAACCGTAGGGCAAAGCCGCGGCCAGAACCCTCATAGCCATGGACGGTGGTAGCGAAGGCGATACGGGGGAAGGCCTCGAGCCACTGGCCCAGCAGGCCGGCGGGAATCGCCGCCGCCTCGTCCACCAACAAACGACTACCACTGCCGCCCGCCTCTCCTCGTTCAGCCATGGCGGAAAGCGCGTCCGGCGCGACAAACATCACCCTGCCCCCTCTGCCGTCGACGAAGACATTGCCTTGTCGCTCTCCTTCCGGACATAGCGACGCCAGCCGCTCGAACAGTGACGACACCGCAGCGGGTCGGGGGGCCGTGACCAGTATTTCACGCTCTCCACCGGCCAACAGCCGGGCGCAGGCGATCCCCAGGGCCGCCGTCTTGCCGCGCCCACGGTCCGCCGTGAGCACCAGCGGCCGGCGGCGCTTCAGCCTGACCAGCCGGGCCACTGCCTCGGCCTGATCAACCGTCAGGCAGTCCGGGTCTTCGATGGGAGTGATCCTGGCAGGCTCCGCGCCGGGCCACTGGGGTAGCACCGGCATCGCGCCGGCTTGCCAGTGAGCCACGCTGCCATCCGTTTCCAGCAAGCGGCGCAAGCGTGAGAGGTAGGGACCCACTGCCGGGCATTCCGCTCGCGGCTTTCCCCAGTCGGCGGGCGTCAGCAGCAGCAGCAGCCCCCCGGCGCGTAGGGTGCCGCTCAAGGCACCGAAGGCGTCGGGATCGAAGTTGGCGCTGGCTGTCACCGCATCGAACACGACCAGGTCATGCTCGCCGCCCAGGTGGTTGCGCGCCCTCGACGGGGAAAGCCACTGAGTGGCGTCGCACCCTGCCGGCCGCTCGGCAGCCACCCAGCACGGCGACAGCCAGTTGCCTCGCTTCCAGATGTCTGCGGCTCGGTCGAGAACCTCCTCTTCATCACCACTGATCCAGACAAGCCCGCGCCAGCCATGTCTCGCCATTTGGTCAGACCAATTCAGCAATAAAGCGGCCTCCAACACGCTCAATAGATTCTCCTGTAGAAGCCATTGCTCCTTTCTTGCAATAGTGAAGTGCCTCAATCCTTAGCAATTGGTCGAAAAGTCATTCTCCAAACACCTGGTTAGCCTGCTAATATATAGAGATGCTTTTAGGATTTTCCCGGCAAGTTATCCTCTTTTCCCTCCCTTTATCCGGATTTTCCTATCTTATCAACCGAAATTAATACTATTGCAGCAATGGGCATAATTGGTATTACCAATTTTCCACCTTGAGCCGAGCCAACCCCCTCTATAACCTCGTCTTAGGAATAGGCCTTTCCTACAACAATACCCGTCGCAACAAGTGGAGTCGCGTCTATGCAAACCCAGACTGGCCGCAGAATGCCTGCACGTTTCAAGCTGATCGGCACTACCGCTGCCGTGATGCTGGCAAGTGCCACCCTGGCAAGTACCGCCAATGCCCAGGAGAGTGTGCGCTGGCAGGTGCCCATCGCCTTCCCCTCGCACCTCGTCGGCCTGAGTACCCCGGTGGTCCACCTCTCCGAAACGCTGGAAGCGATCTCCGGCGGCAATATCAACCTGCGCTACTACGAGCCGGGCGAGCTGATCCCGCCCTTCGAGATCCTCGATGCCGTCTCCGAAGGCCGCTATCCGGCAGGCTACACCTGGATCGGCTATGACCAGGGCAGCATTCCGGTACTGCCGCTGCTCTCGGGCCCTCCCTTCGGCATGGAGCCGCCCGCCTTCATGGCCTGGCACTACTTCGGTGACGGAGACGACCTCCTCCAGGAAGTCTACGAGCCCTATGGCGTCAAGGCTCTGTTGTGCGGCGTCATCGGTCCCGAAGCCGCCGGCTGGTTCGCCGAGCCGCTGGAGTCCCTCGACCAGATCGACGGCCTGCGCATCCGTTTCGCCGGCATCGGCGGGCGCGTGATGGAGGAACTGGGCGCCTCGGTCACCATGATCCCCGGTGGCGAGCTCTACCAGGCCATGGAGCGCGGTACCATCGACGCCATGGAGTTCTCCGCCCCGGCCGTGGATCGCATCCTGGGTATGCAGGAGATCGTCCAGAACTACATCATGCCGGGCTGGCACCAGACCTACACCACCTCCCACCTGCTGGTGAACCAGGAGACCTGGGATGGCCTGACCGACCTGAGCCGCGCCCAGATCGAGACCGGCTGTCGCTCCGCGACCCTGTTCGGCTTCTCCGAGAGCGAGTGGGAGAACCCCCAGGCACTGGCGGAATTCGAGGCCGAGGGCGTGAATGCCCAGACCCTGTCGCCGGAGATCCTCGCCGAACTCGAGGCGGTCACCATGCAGGTGCTCGAGGAGATGTCCAGCGAGGACGAGCTCTTCGCCCGCGTCCTGGAAAGCCAGCGTGAGTGGATGAGTGTTCACGGCAACTGGCACTCGAAAGGGTACCTGCCGCGCTCCTACTACGCACCCAAGTCCGACTGATCCAATACGGCTGAGCATCAGAGGGCCGCAAGGCCCTCTGATGCGTATTGCACTGCTTCCGGTTACATGAGGCCGCTCATCGATGTCCACACCCCATGCCGATCACGAGTCGGTCAACTCGCCTCACCCACAGCCTCCGGCGCTGCCCACCAACCGGCTGAGCCATGCGCTCGACACCGCCATCGCGGTGATCGGCAAGACGCTCTCCTGGCTGTGGATTGCCACCCTCGCCGTCGTGCTGACCAATGTCTTCAGCCGCTTCATCCTCGGCCGCGGTTCCATCGCCCTGGAAGAGATGTCCTGGCACCTGTTCGGCGCCACCATGATCATGACCCTGGCCTATGCCGTGGTCACCGATGACCACGTGCGTGTCGATGTGCTGCGCGAGAAGTTCTCGCTGCGCTTCCAGGCCTGGGTCGAACTGCTCGGCATCGTGCTGCTGATGCTGCCGGTCCTCTACTTCATGATCGACAACCTCATCGAGTACGCCTACCGCTCCTTCGCCCGCGGTGAGCGCTCCCAGGCCCCCAGCGGCCTGCCCTATCGCTTCATCATCAAGAGCACGCTGCCCATCGGCATGATCCTGATCGCCATCGCGCTTTCGTCCCGGGCGCTGCGCTGCTGCACCTACCTCTTCCACTTTCCTCGGGAGCTGCACCTGCGTCGCCCGACCGACTTTCGTTAACGCGGATCAGCGAGGATCATCATGGGTCTCGAAGAATTTCTCGTCATCGGCATGTTCGCCGGTTTCATGGGGCTGCTGCTGCTCGGCTTCCCCGTGGCCTGGGCGCTGGCCGGCATCGGCTTCCTGTTCGCCATCATCGGCCATGTGCTGGTCGAGCACATGGGCGCCGATCTGTGGTTCTCCTGGGGCGGTACCATCGGCGTGCTCGACCGCCGACTCTTCGGCATCGTCGCCAATGAGCTGATGGTGGCGCTGCCGCTGTTCATCTTCATGGGCATCATGCTCGACCGCTCGGGCATCGCCGAGCGGCTGATGAATTCCCTGGTGCGGGTGCTGGGCGGCCTGCGCGGCGGTTACGCCGTGACGGTGGTGATCGTCGGCATACTGCTGGCCGCCTCCACCGGCATCGTCGGCGCCTCGGTGGTGCTGCTCGGCATGCTCTCCATCGGCCCCATGCTGCAGGCGAAGTACAACAAGTCGCTGGCCGTGGGCACCGCCTGTTCGGTGGGTACCCTGGGCATCCTGGTGCCGCCGAGCATCATGCTGGTGCTGATGGCGGATCGCCTGGGCACCTCGGAGGCCTCGGTGGGCCGGCTGTTCATGGGCGCACTGGTTCCCGGCATCATGCTGGGGGTGATGTACATCGCCTATATCCTGATCGCCGCCTATATCAAGAAGGACCTGGCGCCGGCGCCGGAGAACCGCCAGCCGCTCAACGCCCGGGCGCTGCTCGAGGTGCTGATTGCCGTGCTGCCGCCCATGGCGCTGATCGTGGCGGTGCTGGGTTCGATCTTCACCGGCTTCGCCACCACCACCGAGGCCTCGGCGGTGGGCGCCCTGGGCGCCATGCTGCTGGCGCTGTTCAATCGTCGCCTGAGCTTCGATGTCGTCTCCAAGGCGCTCTATCAGACCACCCGTACCACGGCTTTCATCTTCGGCATCTTCGTCGGTGCCACCATCTTCGCCGTGGTGCTGCGCGGGCTGGGTGGCGACGACGTGATCCGCGCCGCCATCACCGGGCTGCCCTTCGGCCCCGCCGGGGTGGTGCTGACAGTGATGCTGGTGGTGTTCCTGCTGGGCTTCTTCCTCGACTGGGTGGAGATCACCCTGATCATCCTGCCGCTGGTGGCGCCGGTGGTCTTCAGCCTGGGGGTCGATCCGGTGTGGTTCGCCATCCTCTTTGCCATCTGCCTGCAGACGTCGTTCCTGACGCCACCGGTGGGCTTCGCGCTGTTCTACATTAAGGGGGTCTGTCCACCGGGCATTACCACTACCGATATCTACAAGGGCGTGGCTCCCTTCGTGGCCATACAGCTGCTGGGACTGGCACTGGTGTTCTTCTACGAACCGCTGGCAACCTGGCTACCCGCACAGGTCTATGGTGGACGCTGAACCTAATACGGAGATACGACCATGCAACTGAGTGACAAGACAGCCCTGATCACCGGCGCCGCCGGCGGTATCGGACGCGCCATCGCCGAACGCTACGCCCGGGAAGGCGCCCGGGTCGCAATTGCCGACCTTAATCTCGAAGCGGCCAATGCCACGGTAGGCACCATTCGTGCGAAGGGTGGCGAGGCCATGGCCGTGGCGATGGACGTGACCGACGAAGCTGCCGTGGAGGCCGGCGTGGCGCAGGTCGTCCGGGAGTGGGGCCGCCTGGACATTGCCATCGCCAATGCCGGGATTCAGCATATCGAGGCACTGCACACCCTGAGCTTCGCCGATTGGCGCAAGGTTATCTCGGTGCACCTGGACGGCGCCTTCCTGCTGACGAGTGCCGCCCTGCGCCAGATGTACCAACAGGAGAGCGGTGGCTGCCTGCTTTACATGGGTTCGGTGCACAGCAAGCTCGCCTCGCCGCTCAAGGCCCCCTATGTGGCGGCCAAGCATGCTCTGCTGGGACTATGCCGCACTGTCGCCAAGGAGGGTGCAGCGCACCGCGTACGCACCAATGTCATCTGCCCCGGCTTCGTGCGTACGCCGCTGGTCGACAAGCAGATTCCCGAGCAGGCCGCCGCGCTGGGTATCTCCGAGGAGGCGGTGATATGCGACGTGATGCTCAAGGACACCGTGGACAGTGAATTCACCACCCTTGACGATATCGCCGAAGTGGCGCTGCACCTCGCCGCCTTCCCCACGGCGGCACTCACTGGCCAGTCGATCGTCGCCAGCCACGGCTGGTACATGCAGTAGCCGGTACCACGCGGCCTCGCCAGGCATTCGGCCACCGCCCGCCTGGCGAGGCGTCGTCCCATGGCATCACCATTAGGGAACGCTGTTCTGCTATAGGCCTTTCGCCTAGAATGGGCTCACACTTCCACAACGCGTGCCGCTGCCCATGCCTCAAACTGATACCCACTTTGCGTTTGGACGCATTCTGCTCTTCAATCTCCTGGGTGCCCTCCTGGTGTGGACCTGGTT
>SKVX01000406.1 GCA_007129225.1 Halomonas sp. | reverse complement strand
CACCAGGGCTCGGCCAAGCCCGAGGAAGAAGAAGGCGAGAAACGCCAGACTCCAACCCACCAGCAGAAGCATCCTTCTTGAGGAACCACCGAGACGGGAGCCAAGGTTCCCGTCTCAATGCTGCCGTCATGAAACCTGAAGCTTCACTTGCCACCCAGGCTCGTCGCATGCTCGAAGCGGCACCAGCCGCCACGCTGCCGATGACCTATCAACAGCTCGCCGAGGCGCTGGGCCTCAAGCCGCCGCGCACCATCCAGCAGGTCGCCCGGGCACTGGAAACCCTGATGCGTGAAGATGCCGAGCAGGGGCGGCCCTTCATTGCGGCGCTGGTCGTCAGCCGCCGGGGTGAGAACCTGCCCGCGCAGGGCTTTTTCGACCTTGCCGTGGAACTGGGGCGCTTCCCGGCGGACCCGGGGCAGCACGAATCGGCCTACCGGGAGGCGTTCCGTCGGGCGCTGGCGGAACGTGACGGCACATGAGTCAGTGGGTAAGTGCCTGACGATTCTTACAGAGTGGCTATCGGAGAGTGGCCATCAGAGAGCGGCTGGCGTGCGATTCGCGAATGGCGGTGCTGAAGGAAGGGAGCCGATCGAAGGAGACGATGCAGGGAAAGCAGGCTGGCGTGTCGTGGTGGCAAAGGTGGTCGTCACGAACGGAGACGTCATCGCCCGCAGCAGGGCCGAGTAGTCGAGCCCGAAGCGGATCTCCGTGCCGGGTGCCAGGCGGTGTTGCGTTTCTAGTACCAGGTGGTCGCTGCTGGCGGCGAGCACACTGACGCCCTGTGGGGGGGCCAGGCCATCCGGGTCGACATCCTGCCGGCCGATGGCGGCGAGCGTCTGAATGATGGTGCCGCGTTCGCCGGTCTGCGTCGGTATGCCGAAAGCCGCCTCGCCGGTTGCGCCGCGTGGCGCTGTCGGCTTGGCCAGCGATTCGATGACGGGTACCACCAGAGTGAACGCATCGGTGTACAGGCCGCTAAGGGGGATGCGCGTAAGGGGATCGCAGCCCAGCAGGATCGACTCGCCGAGCCGCAGGTCGTTGATTCGGCCCGCGGGTGCGGCCAAGGCCCAGGCGAGATTGGCCGAGTTCCCCCCGGATACGAGCGGCAGTTGCAGGCCCAGCCTGGCCTTGATCAGGGTTGCCAGGGCAGACAGCTCGCCCATGTTACCGGCACTGGGCACGACACCGGCCCGGCACGCCAGGTTGGTACCGAGACCGGCGAGGGTGACATGGGGCGTGAGCGATATGCGGTGGCCAACGTCGAGTACATCACCGGGCATGACCCCCTCGCGCAGATCGCCCAGCTCCACCATCAACACCAGGCCATGAATCACCCCTCGCCTGCCCGCCGCCGCTGACAACGCCTTCACGACATCAAGCTCGCTCACCTGGCTGAGGCTGGCACATGCCACTGCCCGTTCGGCCTGGTCCGGCGTGGGTGATCGCAGCAGCGTCAACGGGGTCTGAATGCCCGCATGGCGAAGTGCCTCGAGGTTTTCGAGCCGTGAATCGCCGAGACGCGACACACCTCCAGCGATCATGGCCTTTGCCACCTCGGGCGAGCCCAGCGTTGCCTTGGTGACACCGGTGACGTCGATGCCACGACCGGAAAGCAGTGTGACAAGAGCGCGGGTGTTGTACTCGATCTTGGCCAAGTCGATTTCGATGCGAGGAGAGGTCACGCCATTGCCAGTTGCTTGCATTCCTTGAGTTCGGGAAAGGCGGCGGTAACCATGGCGACCAGCTCAGCCGGTTCGTGCCAGAGTGCATCGGTGGCGGGGATGCCAAGTTCGGCCTCATAGCGGACCGTGGTCGCCAGAACCTCCGCCTTGGTCATGTCTTCATGGTTGATGGCAACGCCGATGACTCGGGTCTTGCCGAACATCTCGATGAGCTTGATCTCGGAGAGGGGCGATGGCATCCGTACCTCGGGGTAGTCGCTGAGCATCCGACGGGCCGGCGCATGCTGCATGATCACCGCTTGGGGACGGCTGGCGCGCAACACCACCGTCGAGCTCAGGTAGGCCGGGTGGCTCAATGCGCCTTGGCCTTCGATCACGATGACGTCGGGACGCTCGCCTTCATAGGCGGCAAGCACGGCCCCCTCCAGTTCACCGACGCCGAATTGGGCGGGAATGGCATCCAGCGCCACGCCGTAGGCGGCGCCCTGCATCAGGCCGGTCTGCCCCGTCCCCACCATGACGGCACGAACGCCGGCGTCGTTGAGTGCCTGGGTTAGCAGCGTCGAGGTGGTACGCTTGCCGATAGCACCGTCCGTACCCAGCACCGCAATGCGTATGCAGTCGACGTCACCGATGGCGCCATCAAACATGCGCAGGTGCTTGGTGGGGCGTGGTCGGCGGATATCGTGAAGCGTTGATCCGGTGACGAGTGCCGCCGCCGAGATCTCCGGGTCGTCCGACAGGAACTCGTGCAGGCCGGAGACCACGTCGAGGCCTGCCGCCACCGCTGCCAGTACTACGGCGCGATCCGCCTCGGACATCAAGCCTGACAAGGGAGCGAGCCCGAAGATGAGCACATCGGGAAGGGAGTCGGTATCAGCGAGCGCCGCCGCGAGGTCGTCCACAATGGGGATGCCCGCCGTTGCCTCGCCGAGGGCGATACCCGCGTCTTCACCGGCCAGTGTGCTGTCGATGACGGATAGAAGGCGATACTTCTCGCTGCTACGCACCAGGCCGTTGGCCGTCTTGCCATCGATGCGGTTGAAATTGCCCTCGCAGTACACAACGGCCGATTGACGGGTATCGGCGGGCTGCATCGCGGTGTCGATAATGGTTCGAAGGGAATCAGGAAGCATGAATCGCAAACCTCAGGTCTGGACTCAGAGGAGGCGACAGGAAGGTCCCGGCCGAGATGGCCGACAGTCAACGAGAGGTCTCCACCAAGATAAGTGGATGTACGTCACCATACACACATCGGGGTCCGATGTATGTTCGTCATCAGACACAAGCGTGCATATGGCTTCACAGGTATCGCCCCAGCCTGACTCAGCAGGCGCTGGTCAGCCGAACTGGCGTTGTGCTTACTGGCCTCACATCTGGGAGAGAAGGTAGTTCGGCTTACCCAGCATCTTGATCAGTCGCAGCTGCTGCTCCAGCCAGTAGGCGTGATCCTCTTCGGTATCGGCCAGCAGTCCCAGCAGTATGCTGCGAGTCTGGAAATCTCGCTCTCGCTCGCACAGGGCGATGGCTTCCTTCAGGGCGTCGCCCACTTCGTACTCGAGCTGAAGGTCGAAGCCCAGCATTTCCTCCACGTCCTGGCCGACGCGAACCGGGGTGCGGGTGTGCATATCGGGCTTGCCTTCAAGGAACAGGATGCGCTCGATCAGCTGCTTGGCATGGCCCTTTTCATCGTCGAACTCGTGGGCAATGCGCTCATGGAGCTTGCCAAGCCCCCAGTCGGCATACATCTCGGAGTGGATGAAGTACTGGTCCATGGCGGCGAGTTCTGCCGCGAGCAGGCCGTTCAGGGCATCGATGATGTTCTGTTTGCCTTTCATGCGAATCCTTGGATTTTTCGTACAGGGGGTATCGGACTCATCCTATGGCGAATTGAGGCGATGGTCAATTTTCCTTTAAATTCAGCTATTTGATATTGTTCTTGTGTGCGATTCGCATTCGTTTTGCATGCAAGGGAATGAGCCGACGCCGAGGCATTCGAGGGGCATCGCACAGGCAGGAAGGCAGCGTGCCGTTTGCCAGTTTCTGGCTTCCATGCACGACCCGCAAGAATCAGGAAGACGCGCCGAGAGGGGGTAATTCCGTAAGCAGCGGCTCCCCCGCCAGGGCTTGCTTCAGGCGGGTGACGAGGATATCCACGATGGCGTCGTTCTCACCCACCAGCCGAGTGGTGGTGACGTTCAGGCCGGGAGTTCGGGCCATAGCCTGCTCGGCTATTTCTGCGATATCGCCGCCTTCGCCGGCGTGGCGCCCGGGGGAGAGGAACAGCATGGAGAGAATCACGTCGCCGTGGGCCATGGAGGGCGCGGCCAGCAGGTCGACCAGCAGCGGCTCGTTGAAGCGGTAGGCATCGCCTTCGCGTCGCTCCATGGAGGCGAAGGTGACGCAGCTGGCCTCATCGGCCAGCAGTACGCTGAGCTGCCCGGCGAGGTAGTTGCGCACCGCCGTCACCTCCGGGATCGGACTGCCGTGATCCACCAGCACCACCTTAGGCTGTGACAGCCCCGCCATCCTTTCACGCACGTTCTCCGCCAACAGCTTTACCAGGCGCAGATCCACCGGCGCCTGGCTGTCCACCAGCGGCAGGGCGACCTTGACGCTCAACTGCGGGTAGCCGGCCTGAACCTCGGCCAGTCGCTCGGGCAGGTAGCGGGTCAGCGCCTGGCTGGGGCCGAAGAAGAACGGCAGGATGAGCAGCTCGGTCACCCCCTGTGCGGCTTCCCGTTCGGCCAGCGGCCCCAGGGTCACGGCCTTGTGGCCATCGAGCTTCTCCGGAGGAATCTTGTTGGAATGCAGCAGCGAAGTGGCCTCCACCGCCTCGCCGGTGGTCTGGCTCAGGGCCTGAGCCAGGCGGCGCAGGTTGAGCGTGGCCTGGGGACGCAGGGAGCCGTTGTCGACGAGCAGGATCTTTCGCATGGAGGTCTCTTGGCTGGCGCAGGGCGGGGTGCACTGCGCTGGGCGGTAGGGCTATCACACTACCTGGCGGGTTCGTTGGTCAAGCGGCCGATGCTTACCAGCGCGCCGTACGACGACACTGCTTGCGAATATGCTGGCGCTGTTGCTGCATCCTGCTGATCGAGGCAGTGCTGGGTACATGCAATGCGCCCCGGAATGAAAGATACTAAGCAGGTTAACTATCGACACGCATTCCGCGAGGCGACATGAATTCCACCATCGAACTGCTGAAATCCCACCGTTCCATTCGCAAATTCACCGACCAGAAGATCTCACGCGAGATGCTGCTGGAGCTGATCCGGGCCGGCCAGGCTGCCGCGACCTCCAGCCACGTCCAGGCCTACACCCTCATCCACGTGAACGACCCGGGCAATCGCGAGATGATCGCCGAGCTGGCAGGCGGGCAGTCGTACATCGCGACCGCCTCCGACTTTCTGGTGTTCTGCGCCGACATGAAGCGGCCCACCGAGGCTTCCGAGCGCACCGGGGCCAACGTCGTGCGGGGCATGACCGAACAGCTGCTGGTGGCCACCGTGGATACCGCGCTGATGGCCCAGAACGTGGCCATTGCCGCCGAATCCGAAGGGCTCGGCATCTGCTACATTGGTGGCATTCGCAACAACCCCCAGGAAATCAGCGACCTGCTCAGGTTGCCGGAGCATGTCTACCCGGTGTTCGGCATGTGCCTCGGCTACCCGGCCCATGAACCGGACGTCAAGCCGCGCCTGCCGGTGGAAGCTATCCTCAAGGAGGATTATTACACCGACGACAGCGAGTTGGTGGCGGCCTTCGACGACGCCATGCAGGCCTACTACGGCAAGCGTCGTGGCGGCAACAAGGACACCAACTGGTCGAAGAACCTGGAGCCGCTGTTCGACAGCAAGTTGCGCGCCCACATGCGCGAGTTCCTGACCAAGCGTGGCTTCGAGATGAAATAGTACCGGGGCAGAACTCGAGTTGCATTGCGTTGATGAGAGGCGCTCAGCCCGCCGGTGGGCCGGGCTGAGACGGCCTCAGCGGTTGCTGGCCTTGCCAGTCGAGCCATCCTGGCGATGGGAGTATGCGGCTGCCCCCGGGTCCTGAATCGTGCTGCCGTTGCTCTCCTCGTCGGCGTGGGCCATCCGCTCGCGCTCGCGCTCCTCGTCGGCCAGGCTGACCCGGGGCAGCACGAGATTGAGGGTAAAGGCGGTAATGGCCGCGATCACGATGGGGGAGCCGCCGACCACGCTTTGTATCCATTCCGGGAGCTGCGCGATCGCTTCGGGCACCTGCGCGATGCCCAGACTCAGGGCCAGTGCCAGGCCGACGATGGTCATGTTGCGTGCCGACAGCTCGTCCTTGATCAGCAGCTTGATGCCGGTCATGGTGATCATGCCGAAGACGATGATGGTGGCGCCGCCGAGTACCGGATAGGGGATGGTCGTCACCAGGGCGCCGAACTTGGGGCTCAACCCGGCCAGCAGCATGAAACCGCCGGCAAGCGCCAGGACGAAGCGGCTGATGACGCGGGTCATCGCCACGATGCCGACGTTCTGGCTGAAGGTGGCGGTGGGCAGGGCGCCGAAGAAGGCGCTCAGCGTGGTGGTCAAGCCGTTGCCCAGCAGCCCCCCGGTGAGCTCGCGCGTCTTCAGCTCGCGGTTCATGCCCCCCACCGTGGTGGCCGACAGGTCGCCGATGGTCTGCACGGAATTGATCACGCAGATGATCACCATGGCGATGATCGCCGAGGTGTGAAACTCCAGCTCGAAGGGCATGAACCGCGGCACTGCCACCCAGCCGGCATCGGCGACCGCCGCGAAGCTGACCATGCCCAGCAGCAGCGACAGCACGTAGCCCAACACCATGCCGACGATGATGGCCGAGAGCTTCACCACGCCCCTGCCGAACTGCGAGGCGGCCAGCACCGTTGCCAGCGTGACCAGCGCCACCAGCCAGTTGAGCGGTTCGCCGAAACCCGGGGCTGCGACGTTACCGCTGCCCGCCATGTAGCGCACCGCGATGTCATACAGCGACAGACCGATCACCAGCACCACGGTGCCTGCCACCACCGGCGGGAACAGGTGGCGGATGTACTGGATGAAATAGCCCACCACCATCATGCAGATACCGCCGATCAACTGCGCACCGAGAATGCCGGCCAGGCCGTACTGGCCGCCCACGGCGACCAGGGTAGGCACATAGGCGAAACCCACGCCGAAGATGGCGGGCAGGCGGGCACCGAACTTCCAGGCGCCGTAGAGCTGAAAAAGCGTGCTGACGCCGGATGCCAGCACCGCGATCTGGATCAGCAGGAGCCGCTCTTCACCGCTGGCGCCGACGACGCCTGCCACGATGATGGGCGGGGTGATGACGCCGGCGATCAT
>SKVX01000501.1 GCA_007129225.1 Halomonas sp. | reverse complement strand
GAAACCGGAAGCGCCGGTAGTAGAGCAGGCTCACCAGTCCGGCCACCAGCAGCAGCAGCACGCCCCCCAGGGCAAGCTCGCGCAACCCGACCCGCTCGACCATGGCCAGGCCCGCCCCGGCGCCCAGCAACAGCGGCATGTGCTGGCGCACCAGCGACGTCCCGGCGCTGACCATCAAGAGTCCCACGGCCCAGGGGGAAAGTCGCTGCCAGCCTGACAGCGCCGGCCTGTCGGGCGGGGCATCCTGCGCAGGGCTCATGGTGTCTCGCCACCGGGTGAAGACGGGCCCGGCGGCGACGCCAGGCGGCTCAGCAGATGCTGCTTGACCGCTTCGGCACGCTCTGCCGTGAGTCCCTCGAGCAACAGGTCGGCACCTCTGCCACCGGCCGTGAAGCAAGCCAGCCGAACCAGGCCGAAGACGCGCTCCACGGGATTGCTCAGGGTCTCGACATGCTGCAAGCGAACCAGCGGCAGTACCTGGGTGCGACGTACCAGCAAGCCGCGGCGATAGATCAGGTCGTGCTCACGCAGTCCGTAGCCGCGACGTCGGACCTCCAGCCATCCCAGCGCGATTGCCACCATCCCCAGCCCCGCCACGGCTGCGGCAAGCCACGGCTGATACTGCGCCAGCAGCTCATGCTGAACCGGGAAAAGCCAGGCCACCAGCGCGAGGAAGGCCCAGTGGAAAAGACGAAGCAAGGCCTGGCAGGGTGCCAGCCTTCGGGATACCGGCGTCAGCGGTGCATCTTCCAGCGCCGGCAGGCATTCGGGGTCTAGCGAAGGATTATCGAACGTCACGGCGGCTCCTGATGCGTCAGCGTCCTGGCTGTCAGCCGCTGTCGGGCGGCTCTCACCCGACAACATACCAGAAGCCGGCAGGCAGGAATTGGCAAACAGGGTGCGGAGAACCGGAGCTGCCACACGGAGTGTGGCGTGCTGGATTTAGGAACTACGCTATGTATGTGGAGAACCCAACAACGAAGGGAGGCACATCCTTTTGCGGATCGCGGCCCTGAAGGCCGAAGGAGACCACCATGTCCATACCGATGACCCTGCGGGAGTACCTGAGAGCCTGCGATATCGACTACGAAGAGCTCAAGCATCCCCGTGAAGTCAGTACTAGTCGCATCGCCGAAAAGGCGCACATCACCGGCGACCAGCTCGCCAAGGCCGTCATGCTGCATTGCGACTCAGGCTACCGAGTCGCCGTACTGCCGAGCACCTGTGACGCCGACCTGGAGAGCCTGTCGAAACTGTTCAACGAAAACGTCGAACTCGCCTCGGAAGAGGAGATCATCCGCCGCTTCAGCGACTGCGACCCCGGCGCCACGACGCCCGTCGGCCAGGCCTACGGGCTCCAGGTCTATGTCGATGACATGCTGCGCCATCAGTCGGATATCTATTTCGATGCCGGCGATCACGAGACGCTGCTGCACATGAGCGGCAGGGAGTTCGAGCGCCTGATGGGCGATAGCCCCCATGGCCAGTTCAGTCGCCACCACTAGGAAAACACTGCAATAAGGCTGCGAGTGCGATTCCCTGGCACGGCCGCGCTTTCCAACCACGCTGATTGACTGCCCCCGGGCCACGATAGCGCCTATCGTGGCCCCGCTTCATTTCCGGCCTGCTGCAGAAACGGAGGGTATGGATGCCCGCTGCCTCAGCGTCGGGTCATCACCTCCAGCGCCCTGGCCAGGCCTTCGGTGACCCTGGCCATGGTCTCGTAGTCGAGCCGATCGGGGGTGTCGGTCGGACCGTGGTAGTGAGGGTTACGAAAGTTGGCGGTATCGGTGATCATCATCGCCGGGTAGCCCATTTCCCAGAATGCCCAGTGATCCGAGCGGCGTATATCGCGGATCAGCTCGGGGGCAGCCAGCCCTTCCGAGGGCACCTGGGCACTCTCCCGGAACGCCCCGATGGTCTCGCGCACCAGTGATCGGGAGGCGAGGTTGCCGATAAAGGCCACGAAGTCGCCCCGGTCCGGATAGAAGTGCCCGAGCAGTGGCGGATGGGACTGGCTGCCGGGGGCATCGGTGTAATACCCCAACATCTCCAGCGCCATCATGCCGGTAATGTCCATTCCCTCCTCGCGCGCCTGGCGGGCATAGCGCAGGCTGCCCATGGCATCGGTACCGAAGAAGGGCATCTCTTCGTTGGCGAAGGCAACCAGATGCAAGGATCGATCAAGCGGCACATCCTGAAGGAGACGCCCCAGCTCGATCAGTACCGCCACGCCGGAGGCGTTGTCATCGGCACCCGGGCTGCCCCGCACCGTGTCGTAGTGGGCACCGACGACCAACACCTCGGACGCCTGGCGCCCCCCCGGAATCCGCACCTCGACGTTATGGAACGTTCGGTTGCCGGTCGGCACGGCGTGGCGGAGCGGCTCATGGCCGGCCTCCCGGAAGGCTTGCTCGATGTAGTCGGCCGACGCATGCAGTGCATCGGGACGCCAGTAGTGGCGCTCGCCAACCTCCCCAGCCAGCTGCAGGACATGGCCATGCAGCCGGTCGCGAAGCACTTGTGTCTCTTCATTCAGCGCTGGCGGCTCGCCACGAAAGGACGACCCCGGCATGTGCAGTATCATCCGGTAAGCCCCTCCCAACGACAGCAGGAGAAGCAAGAGGAGCAACCCAAGTAGCGTGCTCATGCGCAAGGGTAGGTTACGCTTCATGGCCGACCTCCTGTCCGCCTATCGCTATACCACCCGGGCCGGCCCGATGCTCGATTTCCATCGACTCCCGACAGGGTCTCCCTCATGGTATACCCTATCGGCGAATCTCACTGGCTCGTGCAAGGAAAACGGACATGGACGAGACGATGGCCTCGGCGCCTCCGAGTATCCTCATCACCGGCTGCTCCAGCGGTATCGGCCACGCCGCCGCCCAAACCCTGGTGCAAAGGGGCTGGCGAGTCTTCGCGACCGCACGGCGGGAGCATCAGGTCGCTAGACTCCAGGAGGAGGGCTTCGAAGCACTGCTTCTGGACCTGGCCTGCAGCGATTCGATTGGAGCCGCGGTCGATGAAATCCTGAGACGAACCGGTGGCCGCCTCGATGCGCTATTCAACAATGGCGCCTACGGCCAGCCGGGTGCGGTGGAGGATCTCTCGCGCACCGTGCTGCGTGAGCAGCTGGAAACCAACCTGCTCGGCACCCACGAACTGACGACGCGCATCATTCCGGTGATGCGGGACCAGGGCAGCGGACGTATCGTACAGAACAGCTCGGTTCTGGGCTTTTCCGCCCTGCCCTACCGCGGCGCTTATGTCTGCTCCAAGTTTGCCCTGGAAGGGTTGACCGACACCCTGCGCCAGGAGCTCTACGGAACCGGTATCCACGTCAGCCTGCTGCAACCCGGCCCCATCGCCAGCCGCTTCCGGGAGAACGCCTACCGCGCCTTTCGCGAGAACATCAATGCCGCGACGAGCCACCACGCCGTGACATACTGCGCCCTGGAGGCCCGCCTCGCCGGGGAAGGGCCTTCGGCTCCCTTTACGCTCGAAGCCGATGCGGTAATTCGCAAGCTGGTCCATGCCCTGGAGAGCCGGCGGCCCAAGGCCCGGTACCACATCACGGTGCCGACCCACCTGGTTGCCGCCCTGAAACGACTCTTGACGACACGGGGCATGGATCGGGTCCTGCTGCGGGCGACACGTGGGGAACGGGAAACGTGAGTCCATCGGCCGTGGGGCCACACGGCCACACAAGCCTGAAGCCTACAACAAGAGTGCCGTCTTAACGCCGTCAGGGAGTTTCAATATGTTCAAATCCGTATGGGTGCTGGGTCATTTCCGAGGCATTCGGCTTGAAATCCATGTCAGCTGGCTGATCATCTTCGCGTTGGTGATGGTCAGCATGACCACCGGCCTTCAGCAGCAGTACCCGGACTGGACCACCGCGGATGCCGCCGTTACCGCCTTCGTCACGGTAATGGTCTTCTTCGCTTCCATCCTGGCCCATGAGCTGGGCCATAGCCTGGTGGCGATCCGGCGCGGCGTGCCGGTTACCGCCATTACCCTGTTCATCTTCGGCGGCATGGCGCAAATGAGTCGTGACCCCGAGCAGGCCAACGACGAATTCTGGATTGCCGTCGCCGGGCCTGCAGTCAGCTTTGCGCTGGCCTTTCTGTTCGGCGTCCTGGCCGGCGTGACCGCGGGCTGGTACGAACCGATTCCCGTGGCGTTTGGCTGGCTGTCCATGATCAACCTGGTCGTGGCGATCTTCAACCTGATTCCCGGCTTTCCCCTGGATGGAGGGCGGGTACTTCGCGCCCTGGTCTGGAAGGTCACGGGAAGCACTCAGCGAGGCAACGAGACAGCCATCGCCAGCGGCCGCTTCCTGGCCTATGGGCTGTTTGGCCTGGCCCTGTGGAATATGCTGGTCATGGGCAATCTGGTCGGCGGGCTGTGGATCATGCTGATCGCCTGGTTCCTGCTCACCATGAACCACGCCCAGAGTCGCATGTACGTCCTTCGCGATCGCCTGGCGGGTGTCCGCGCCCAGGATCTGGCCGACCCCGACGTGCCCTTCGTTGCTGCAGGTCGACCCATCGAGGCGTGGCTGCGCGAGCAGGTGCTGACCTCCGGCCGACGCGCCTTCCTGGTGGGAAGCCCCAACCAGGTGCTGGGCCTGGTCTCGCTGAGCGACACGCGACGCTTACCCCAGGAGCAATGGGGCTCGACGCCGGTGAGCGAGATCATGACGCCGGCAGACAAGCTTCACCATGTCGCCCCCGATGCCAAGGCCGACGACATCCTGCAACTGATGAACGAGCACAGCCTTAACCAGGTGCCGGTCATGGCACGGGGTCGCGCCAGCGGCTGGATCGACCGCCAGCGGCTGCTGCGGATGATCGAGCTTCATCTCGAAGTGAAGGGTTGACCGCCTGCCCACCCGACCTGCTGGCTCGCAGCAGCAGGTTGCGCGGGGTCAGCTCACGATCGCAGAAGATGCCGAGCTCGGCATCGAATCCCGACTCCGTCAGCAGCATCATGCGGTCCAGGGCCAGCCACACCTCCAGCGGGCGCCGAAACAGGTGGCGCACCAGTTCCAGGCGCTTCACCCGGAACTGGCGTTGCCAACCGGCCGCCTCTAAGGCGGCCCAGTCAACACCCGACGGGAGCGGCAGGCCTTTCTGCCGTGCCGCCCAGCGGCAGAAACCGGCAAAATCATCGGGCATGCGCCCATAGGCCAGGCTGGGAACGGGCAAATAGGCATCGATACCGCGCACCTGACGCTGCAACTCGTCGAAGCCGAGCCGCCAGGCGTTGGCCCGCTCCCGACCTCGTTGAACCCCGCCTGGCGCTGTTACGGTCTCCTGTACCGACATCGCCAGGTCTTCCCGGGAAAGCGTCAGATGGTGAGCCTCGCTCAGCGCCTTGGCACGCCGGGAAAGCGGTCGATAGACCGCGTCACGGGTGCGCTGGTAACAACAGGGCGCCAGGGTTACCGGACTCTCCGTTTCGGCAGCGAGTTCGAGCAGTCTCACATGCAGATCGCCACAGGCGTGCAGCGCCACGATATGGGTCTGCGCGGTCAACGGCGTCGCAATGACTGAGCCCATCACATCCTGCTGACGCATTTTCACCGTCACTCCCTGGCGCTGCGCCAATTGGCGGCCCTTATCGCAAAGCGTGGCCTGCCACTCCAGGCCTGTGACGTCGGCGTCATGTCGCCGCGCCAAGGTGCGGGCCAGGTGTCCCTTGCCCGCACACCACTCCACCAGCGATTCCCCGGGCCCGAGGCATACCTGTTCGACGAAGGCCTCGATCTGGCGCCACTTGCGACCACCCACATGCTGGCCCCATTCACAGGGAAGCGAGGCCGCTGGAGCGGAAAGTATCGGTAGGTCAACCAGCACTTCCAGCTCCGCCACCGGCAGCCACTCGGCCAGCGGCGAGGCATGATAGGGGGCGGCCTGTAGACGCACCACGTCTTGCTCACTCAACCCCAGCAGGGCATCGCCGAGTGCTGCAAAATCGTCGGGCCAGGGCAGGTGACGATACTGAAACGGCAGCGGGCACCACAGCGGCTGCCAGCGGGAGAGCAGCTCGGTGAGGCGGGCGAGGCGATGATTGCCCAGCAGCGTCGACTCCCCTTGTCCAGGCTCAAACAATGGCTAGTACTCAATGCGGGAAGCGGTGATATCGAACTCCACGGCGATTTCGATCCCCTCTTCCAGATTCGGCGCTTCACCAAGGGCCTCCTGCAAGGCCAGGGTGCCCTTCACGCTGCCAACCACCCGCGCGACGCCACCCTCCTCCGCAAACTTAACCAGGGTCAGCTGCACATCGGCCCCTTCCGAGGTGTATACGGGCGGCATGGCCGAGGTACCGATCAGGTTGAGTACATCATAATGGAGCACCTCCCCGTCCTTGAGCGCCATGCTGATGGAGAGTGAGTCCCGGCTTCGTCTCCCGTCGGGGTCGACGAAGCCAACGATGTCGATCAGGAAATCACCGTCGCCGATATCGGTAAAGGTTGCGCTGGCTTCGCCGTCCTGGCGCAGGATAAACCACTCCCGCTCGGCGCCATCGAGCTCGCCTTCCAGACGTTCCGCCATGGCCGATACCGGCCAGAGACCGGCGACCAGGATGCCACCCAATACTATCGCTAGCCATTGTCTCATGCGCTGCCCCCTTGCCTGAATCGGCCCACTGAACCATCGTGGCCCGCAGGGTTCACTATGCAATATGCTCTATTCGTTCAACCGGAGATGACCCTACTTGGTGGTGACTACGTCAGCAGATGAGGCTGTAGCCATTGACGCAACTGTGGCCCCTGCAACAAACCGGGCTGACGCGCCACCTCCTGGCCACCCCGAAACACAATCAGGGTGGGAATGCTGCGAATGCCGAAACGGCCGGCCAGCGTCTGCTGGGCTTCGGTATCCAGCTTGGCGAACCGCATCCGCGGCTCGAGCTCCCTCGCCGCCTCGGTGAATATCGGCGCCATCGTCTTGCAGGGGCCGCACCAACTGGCCTAGAAGTCCACGACTACCGGCATCTCGCTACGCTCGACCAT
>SKVX01000454.1 GCA_007129225.1 Halomonas sp. | reverse complement strand
CCAATCCGTGTAATCCGTTCCAATCCGTGTAATCCGCTAAAATCCGTGTAATCCCTCTTTACCCCAAACCCTCCACCAACACCTCCGCAATCCTCCTGGCGGCTTTGCCGTCCCAGAGCTCGGGGATGCGGCCGGGCTTGGTGATGCCGCTGAGGATGTCCATGGCGGTTTTTTCCACCTTTTCCAGGTCGGTGCCTACCAGGTGGTTGGTGCCCACGTCGATGGTGACGGGGCGTTCGGTGTTTTTGCGCACGGTGATGCACTGCACGTTCATGTAGGTGGTCTCTTCCTGTATGCCGCCGCTGTCGGTGATCACCAGCTCGGCGTAGCGCATCAGGGAGAGAAACTCGATGTATCCCAGGGGGTCGGTGAGGTGGAGGTTTTTGGGCAGGCGCTTGTCCAGGCCGAAGTCGCGCAGGCGGATGCAGGTGCGCGGGTGCAGGGGGAACACCACGGGGCGTTCTTTGGCCAGGCGCTTCAGGGTGTTCATCAGGGCGCTGAGCTGCTGCTTGTCGTCCACGTTGGTGGGGCGGTGGAAGGTGGCCAGGATGTAGTTTTCCTTCTCCAGGCCCATGCGTTGGGTGATGTCGCTGGCTTCGACGGCCTCGTAGTGGGCTTCCAGGCTGTCGATCATCACATTGCCCACGAAGTGAATCTTGCGGTCGGCCACCCCTTCGTCGCGCAGGTTGCGCATGGCCGAGTGCTCGGTTACGAAGAGGTATTCCGACACCACGTCGGTTACGATGCGGTTGATCTCCTCGGGCATGGACTTGTCGAAGGAGCGCAGGCCGGCTTCCACGTGGGCGATGGGGATGCCCATCTTGGAGGCTACCAGGGCGGCGGCCAGGGTGGAGTTCACGTCGCCGGGCACGATCACCAGGTCGGGCTTCCCGGCCGCCAGCACCTTCTCCAGCTCCAGCATGATGCGGGCGGTCTGTTCGGCATGGCTGCCCCCGCCTACCCCCAGATAGAAGTGGGGCTTGGGCATGTCGAGGTCCTCAAAGAAGATGCGCGACATGCGGTCGTCGAAGTGCTGCCCGGTATGGCATATCTGGTGCGACACCTCCTTACGGTACTTGCGCAGGGCCTTGTCGATGGGGGCTATCTTGATGAAGTTGGGGCGGGCACCAACGATGGAAAGGAGTTTTTTCATAGGGGTTGGGGTTTGGGCAGTTCAGTTTTTATCCACAAATGGACACTAATGAAAACACAAATAAACACAAATTATGGTGCAGTGTCGCAAATATAGCGAGTAAAATGAGATTTATAATATCACCCTGCGGTATTCAAGACGGGTTTTTCCGAAATTTACCAGTATTCCGATTTTTTTCCCGGTAGCCTTCAGGTAGTTCAGCACTTGTGCGGTGTGTTCAGGAGAAAGCCCGTCGGTAGTCTTCAGTTCCACAATGATCTCATCAAAGCAAACAAAATCTGCCACATACTTTTTACTCAACACAGCATTTCTGAAAGTAATGTTCAGGATCTTTTCCTTTTCAAAAGGAATTCCCTTTTCAAAAAACACCATTGCCAGGGCTTCCTGGTACACCGGCTCCAAAAAGCCATGGCCCAGTTCATTGTGCACATCCATGCAGCAACCGATGATCTGGTAGCATTCTTCCTTAAAAAGAAAAGATTCAATCGTCTCCATTTGTGCCTATTTGTGTTTGTTTTGGTTTGTGGGTATTTGTGGATTCAGCAATTTCTGTTAATTTGTGGATTCAACCAACCCTGCCGGGATTTTCACCTGTAGGTTTTTGTCCAGGGCGTCGATGCGGATGATCAGGATGCTGTTGGTTTTGCCGGCCTGGATTACCTCGCCGCGGATGCCCTTCAGTGGCCCCTGCATGATCTCCACGGGGGTGCCGGGCTTTAGGGGTTTGTCGATGGCTTGTATCTCGTAGCCTTCGGCGGTGAGGCGTTTGAGGGCTTCCACCTGATGGTCGGGCACAGGCACGGGTTGCCCTTCGAAAGTGATGAAGCGCACCGCGCCGGGGGCATTCAGGATGGCGGTGTAATGGTGGAAGTAGGCGGGGTTGGTGCGTACAAACAGGTAGGATGAGAACAGGGGCGTCTGCACCTTCTTCATGCGGTCGGAGTACCTGCGGTAAGAGGTCACCAGTGGCAGGTACACTTCCACGTCCAGCTCTTCCAGCAGGTCTCTCACGCGTTTCTCGTGGCGGGAGCGGGTGTACAGTGCGAACCATTGTTTTCCTTCCATATTCCTTGTTTTTTAGATGACAAAGATACGGCATGCAAGCCAAAAGCGGAAGCCCCCGCGGTGGGGATATGGTGCAAAGAAGAAACCCCGCTCCCGGAATGCGGGAGGCGGGGGTTCAACTTGTCGGAGAAACAATATTTTTAATGCACCACCATGCGCTGGTTGAAGCGGCCGGATGGCCCTGCTACCGTGACGATATAGACTCCGCGGGGCAGGCTGGCGGGCGGGTTCACCTGCTGGTAGACGCTGCCCTCGTGGCCGGCCTGCAGCTCACGGGTATAAACCATCCTGCCGGAGAGGGCGGTGATGGTGAGACGCAGGCCTTCAAAGGGGCTCAGCCCGTGCAATGCCACCTGGAAGCGGTTGCCGCTGTTGGGGTTGGGGAATAGGGTGAAGGCGGCCTCCAGTTGTTGTATCATCAGCACCTGTGCCATGGGGCTGTATTCGAAGGAGCCATCAAAGTCGGTCTGCTTCAGGCGGTAGTAGGATCGGCCATCCAGGGGGTTGTGGTCCCAGGTGTGGTAGTAGAGGGTCTGGGTGGAGTGGCCGCCGGGGGCCAGGCTCTGCACGTACTCCACGGGTTCGAAGGTGATGCCGTCGCGGCTGCGTTCGATGGTGAAGAAGTCGTTGTTGATCTCGGAGGCGGTCACCCAGTCCAGGCGCACGGCATCATTGTCGGGGCGTGCGCTGAAGGAGAGCAGCTCGATGGGCAGGGGGTCGTCGGGGTCGCGCGAGGCGATGGTGAAATAACGGGTGCTGAAGCTGCTGGTGAATTCCGAATGTATGGTGCCGGTGTTGCCGGCTGCGGGGATCACCGCACCCTGACTCTTGTCGTCCCAGGCGCTGTGGTTCCATTTGGCCACGGAGAGGCCTTCCAGCGCTTCCGGGTCCACGCCGCTTTCGGGCCCCCACGACAGGCCGATGCGGGCGCTGCTGCTTTCGGGGCCGGCCACCACCCAGTACTCTGTGTCGCTGACGCTGAGCAGGGGCGCGGTAAACAGTGTGGTGTTCATGCCCTCCAGGGAGGCGCTGTGGTCGAAGTAGTTCACATCCCAGTAGCTGGCGGTGGCTGTGGCGGGTGCGGTAACAAAGAGGCTCCGCATCTTGGCGTTGCGTCCCACCGGGAAGATGTTCTGCCCGCCGCCGGGGCTGAGGCGGCGGATCAGGCGCCCCTGCACGAAGTTGTCGCGCTGGGCGTTGGGCGTGAAGTTCAGCCCGTAGATGTTGTTGAGCTGCAGGTAATGGTCGCCGTCCATGAAGGCGGTGCCGTTGCGCAGGTGCAGCACCCCATTCACTTCGGCGCTGCCCAGGAAGTGGATGCCGTTGGCGTTGTTGAGCTCCAGATTGTGGAAGGCATTGCTGCCGGTCACATCTCCGAGGATATGCTGTGGAAGGTTGCCTGCCATGATGAAGTTATTGGAGAAATCGGCCGTGGCGGTCTCTTGCAGGGTGAAGTCGCCCATGAGGGTGATGGTGTGGGTGGCGGTCATATCCGCATGCTGCAGCACCTTGAGTTCGCTGCACACCAGGATGGCTGCGGCGGGCAGGCTGCGGCGGCCGTTTCCGGTCAGGGTAAGGTTGCGGAAGGTGGTATAGCGCGGGGAGATGTAAATGTCGTGGGGTCCGCCATACTCCATGGTGCCACCGGAACAGGTGAAGAAGGCGTCGAGGCGGCCTGCGGGCAACACGCCCGTGTGCAGGGCCAGGGTGCCGGTGCCGGTCAGGGTGCCGAAGTTGTGCATGATGGTCTCTTCGGCTTCCAGGCGGCCGCGCAGCTCCATCTGGTAGGTGGCCCGCTGGTCGTGGTGTATGGTGATGGTGTGCTGTTCCAGGATCAGGACGCGGTGGCCGTTGGGCCCGCCCACGGGCACCTGCCCGCCGTCCCAGCGGATCCAGTTGTTTTCATCCACCCAGGTGCCGTTGTTGTTGGAGATGAGCAGGGGCACATTCTCGGGGATGTTGTCATCCAGGCCTGCGGTATACTCACCGTTCACGGTGTTGGTTCCGGTAAACTCAAAGAAGATGGAGTCGTTTACATGATCCACGTATTCGGTGGGGAATTTGGTCCATTCATGGTTAAGCAGGCGTGCCGCCATGTATTCGGCGTCGTCGCCTTCCACCTCTGAGGGGTTGTATTTAAATGCCATCCTTCCGGAGAAGCTGTTCAGGCCGGCGCTTTCCACGTACCAGTAGTAGCGCAGCACCGTATCGCCGGTAAAGGTCATGTGGCGGCTGTCCACCGGGGTGATGTCCACGGTGCCGTTGCCGGCATTGGCCGACCACTGTATGGTGGCGGGGTTGAACTTGCCATTGGCCCCGAAGGGATAGATGAAGGCGCCACTGCCGGTGGGCACATGCTTGCGGATGCCACGGTCTTCGAAGATGCCATTGGTGAGCACCATGCGGTTGGGGCCGAAGTCGCTGCCCATGATATGTGCCTGTGGCCCCATGGTGAGGCGGAAGCTGCCGATGCGGAACACCCCTTCGGTGAGGGTCAGGTGGTTGTCCAGGCGCATGGGCCCGTGGATGCGCGCCCCGGCGCTGTTGTCCAGCTCCAGGCGGCCGAAGCTGCCGTTGCCGTATATGTTTTGCAGGGCGCTGCCGCGCAGCCTGATGCCACCCGCTGCCGGATTGCTGCTGCTGTGCATGGCCTGGTTGAAGATGTGTGCCTGCACATCGATGTGGTTGCCGCCATCGATCAGGATGCCGCCAAAGAGGTGGAGGTTTTCCTGCACCACCCATAATGCGTTGTCATTTTCCAGGATGATCTCCTCGGTGGCGTTGACCACCAGCCTGTTGAATATGGTGTGGCCGGATACCTGCTGGGTGTTGCCGGCAAAGAATACCGTGTCGGCAAACAGCTGTGCGTTGCCCTGGTTGTGGAGGTCGCCCTCCAGCGTGAGGTTGTGGCCGCTGGCCGAGAAGCTGTTGCCGGCCCCGATGCGCAGGGCGCCGGTGATGCGCAGGCTGTTGGTGGCCGTGGCCCGTGCGGTGTTGGCATGGGTTACATGCAGCGAGGGCAGGGGCGCCTCGCTGTAAAGTTCAATGATCTGGTTGGGCGGGGTGTTGTCGTGGCCGATGTGTATCACCGCTTCGGGGCTGACGCTGGCAAATGCCGGCTTCAGGTAAAGGGGTTCCCTGGCAGGGAAGCTGCCATGGGCCTGTACGATGGTGAGTGCACCCCCGCTGAAGATGAACTCACTGCCGGAGTTTTGGATCTCCAGCACGCCGCGGGAGGTTTCGGGTGCGCTTTGCGTGCCCAGGAACACCTGCCCGCCGTACTGCCGGTAGCGCAAGGCGCCCTGGTCGCTGGATGCCGAACTTCTTACCTGTGAGCCCACCCGCAGGATGGCCTGGTCGTGGATTTCCAGGGTGGCCTGGCCCGAGGCACCCACCTGGATAAAGTTGTTGTTGCCCGGGCTCTCAACCAGGGCGGCGGTTTCATGGCGCAGGCGCAGGGTGCCGTTCAGTGCGATGCCGGTGTTTTCTCCGGTGATGCGGATCTGCCCTTGCTGCAGCTCCAGGGTGGCGCCCGCCGGGATGGGGAAGCTGGCACCTCCGGTATTTACCAGCAGGTCCAGGGCGGGATGGTTGATCACCGCGGTGCCGCTCAGCAGCTCCAGGGGCTTGTTCAGGGCGTTGGCCGAGCTGTTGAGCACGAAGAGGGCATTCAGGAAGGCGCTGTGGTTGCCTTTATCTATTATCAGGTTGTACAGGTTGGGGGTAGTCCCCGAGATCACATCCAAGGCGCCGTCCTTGTTGCCGCCCATGGTCAGGGCAATGCGCGGGCGGTTGTTGGCGGTGTGGAAAATCAGCCCGTTGGGGCTGGCTCCGCCCGACTCCTGTATGATGTTGCCATGGACTTCCAATTGGTGGATGAGGTTGTCACCACTTCCGGCTTCACTTACGTGGATGTGGCTGCCGCGGTTGCGCATGATCAGGTCGCCCTCCACCACAAAGCGGCGTGGGCTTCCCGTGCGGTTGAACGAAATTTCTGCGCCGCCGCCGCTGGCGCTACCTTCGCTGCCCTGAAACTCAAACATGATCAGGTCGCGGCCAATGTGGAAGCTGCCCGTTTCCCCGGCATTGAGCAGCAGGTTGATGTTGCCCAGTATCTCGAAGCTGCCGGTGGTGGCAATGTCGTTGGTAAAGGTGATGTTGTGGTTGTTTGAGCCCCAGCCGTCGTTGGAGATCATCAGGTTGGGGAAAAGGGGTGGGGTGAAGCCATAGGTGAAGTTGGCCTGGAAATTCTCGTACAACACATAGGATGAGTCCTGCTCGGCAAACTCACGGATGTCCATGGCCTCAAAGTCTGGCTGGCTGTTCATGCGGTTCCAGAACATGCCTTCGCCCGACACCACGGCGGTGGTGAGTTGTCCGCTGGTGCCGTTGATGCAAAGGGTGGGGCGGAACTGGAAGTTGGAGCGGTACACCCTGGGGGTGGGGTTGCCTTCGGGGTCCAGCATGCGGGTGAAGCGTATTTCGGCGGCATACTGGTGGTTGTTGTCCACCCAAACCCCATGAGGCTGGCCGCGCAGGCTGGTCTTGGGATCGTCCCATGGCACCCATCCAATCACCACGATGTCGCCCGGGCCGGGGTACACCCCCGAAGGTACCGCAGGATTGTTGCTGCGGTGGGGCTGCGTCGGGTCAAAACCGGTGAGATCCGCGCGGGTCCATGTGCGGTGGTCGGTCCAGCGGGGCTCCCGGGCAGTCTGTCCGGTGGATGTTCCATGGTCGCGGGTGTAGTATACGCGTACACTGCCCTGGAATCGGTCCTTGTGGGCCATGGTGAACTCCCCGGTTTCCAGGATGGTCTGAT
>SKVX01000363.1 GCA_007129225.1 Halomonas sp. | reverse complement strand
TATCCCCGGGCAATCGATCTGATCGACCTGCCCAAGCTCGATCGGCTGCAGACGGTAGGGCGGCTCGATGTCGATACCACCGGCATGGTCTTGCTGACCGACGATGGGCAGTGGTCCCATCGTGTGACTTCGCCTCGCAAGCGCTGTGGAAAGGTCTACCGGGTCACCCTGGCCGAACCCCTCGAGGGTGAGGCCCTGGATAGCGCCGTTGCCTGTTTCGCGGAAGGGCTCCTGCTCGACGGCGAGGAGAAGCCGACGCGACCCGCCGAGTTGTCCATGCTGGGGCCGTTCGACGCCGAGCTGACCCTCTATGAGGGCAAGTACCATCAGGTCAAGCGGATGTTCGGTGCCATTGGCAACCGTGTGGAATCGCTCCACCGGGAATCCATCGGACCACTGAGCCTTGGTGGGCTGGCGCCTGGAGAGTGGCGAGAGCTGTCCGACGCGGAGGTAGCGGCCTTTACCTGATTGACTGGCCGGGAGTAACCGCAGGGTGCGAGCGTAAACCAATCTTTATACCGTTATCTTTCTTGCTGCACTATGTGGGTTATGCCCATGCTGGTGGAACGGGTCAACAGCGATAGTGCACGTCAGCCGTCGATGCACAGGCCTGCCGCCTTGACCAGCGCGCGCGTGTAATCGCTGGTCGGGTTCTCGAGCACATCCCGGCAGTTGCCTTCCTCGATCAGCTCACCATCCTTTAGCACCATCACCCGGTGGGCCATGGCACGCACGACGGCAAGGTCATGGCTGATGAAGAGGTAGCTAAGACCTCGACGTGCCTGCAGATCGCGAAGTAGTTCGACGAGCTGTTTCTGTACGGTGCGATCAAGCGCGGAGGTCGGTTCGTCGAGTATCACGAGCTCGGGTTCGAGAATCAGGGCTCGGGCTACGGCGATTCGCTGGCGCTGGCCTCCCGAAAACTCATGGGGATAGCGTGCGGCGCAGTCGGCCGGCAGGCCGACTTCCTGAAGGGTCGCTTGAACTTGCTGCAAGACCTCGCTCTCCGCAAGCTTGGGGTAGTGAAAGCGCAGTCCTTCACTGACGATTTCCGAGACCGGAAGACGTGGCGACAGCGAACCGTAGGGATCCTGGAAGACGACCTGGAAACGGCGTCGACGCTTGCGCAGGGCGTTGCCACTCAGGCGGTCGAGACGCTCGCCGCCGAAGTCGATCTCCCCGCGACAGGGCGTTAGTCGCAGCAGTGCCATGGCGAGGGTCGTCTTTCCGGAACCTGACTCGCCGACGATTCCCAGGGTCTCGCCAGGGGCGATCTGCAGGCTTATCGGCTTGACCGCCTCGAAGGCTGGCGGACGCTTGGCGAAGAGCCGTTTTGGCCGCTGGAAACTGACCGCCACGTCGCGTGCTTGTATGAGAGGCACACCGTCCGGCACCGGTGCGGGATGCCCGGTTGGCTCGGCCTCCAGCAGGGTGCGGGTATAGGCGCTACGGGGTGAGTGGAAGACCTCTGAAACCGGGCCGGTCTCCTGCTCGCGACCATCGTAGAGTACGCAAACCCTGTCGGCATGGCGGCGAACCAGGTTGAGGTCGTGGGTGATGAACAGCATGCCCATGCCATGACGATCGCGTAGCTCGGCGAGCAGGGCGAGAATGTCCTGTTGAACGGTGACATCGAGAGCGGTGGTCGGCTCATCGGCGATCAGCAGTTCGGGATCGTTTGCGATGGCCATGGCGATCATCACCCGCTGCCGCTGGCCCCCGGAGAGTTGGTGCGGCCAGGCATCGAGCAGCTCATCGGGGCGTGGCAGCTTTACCTGTTCCAGCAGCGTACGCGTGCGCTCCCGTGCCGCCCGGCCGGATAGCCCCTGGTGCAGTCGTAGCGTCTCCCCGATCTGCTTGGCGACGGTATGCAGCGGATTGAGCGAGGTCATCGGTTCCTGGAAGATGAACCCCACACGTCCTCCGCGAAGCCCCTGCCAGTCACGCTTCCTGAGGCGGGTCAGGTCGGTCTCGCCCAGCCGGCGTCCGCCCTCCACGCGAGCATTGTCGGGCAGCAGGTTCATGGCACCCAGTGCCGATACCGACTTGCCGGAGCCGGATTCGCCGACCAGGGCGAGGGTCTCCCCGCGACGCACCTCGAGTGACAATTCCTTCAGCACCGGTACACCGTCGAACGCGATGGACAGCTTGTCGAAACGCAGCAAGTCTCGTGAATGCGATTCAGGCATTGGGCTGAGTCCTGGTCAGGGGGGTGGCACTCGGGGTGTGCTGGATATGTCGCGGATCGAAGGCATCGCGCAGCCCCTCGCCGATGAACACCAGCAGCGACAGCATCAATGACAGGCTGACGAATGCGGTGATGCCGAGCCATGGGGCGTGCAGGTTATTCTTGCCCTGTGCGACCAGTTCGCCCAGGGACGGTGCGCCCGGCGGTAGGCCGAATCCAAGGAAATCCAGGGCAGTCAGCGTAGTGATGGCGCCGGTGAACAGGAAGGGAATGAAGGTCAGCGTGGCAACCATGGCATTGGGCAGGACATGACGCCACATGATCAGGCGCGAGGGCAGGCCCATGGCCTTGGCGGCGCGGACATATTCCAGGTTGCGTGCACGCAGGAATTCGGCGCGAACCACGTCTACCAGGCCTAGCCAGGAGAAGAGCAGCATGATGCCCAGTAGCCACCAGAAGTTGGGTTGCACCAGGCTGGCCAGGATAATCAGTAGAAACAGCACCGGCAGTCCCGACCAGATCTCTGTCAGGCGTTGCCCTACCAGGTCGGTCTTGCCGCCAAAATAGCCCTGTATGCCACCGATGACCACGCCCATCACAAGCGAGCCGGCAGTCAGTACCAGGGCGAAGAACACCGACAATCGGAAGCCGTAGATGACCCGCGCCAGGACATCGCGTCCCTGGTCATCGGTACCCAGCCAGTGGCGCCTGTCAGGCGGGGATGGCGAAGGACGCATCATCTGCATGTCCAGGGTCTGGTAGGAGAAGGGGATCGGTGGCCAGAGCGCCCAGCCATGGGCCTCGATCTGTTCCTGTATGAACGGATCGTGGTAGTCGGTACGTGTGGGCAGGAACCCGCCGAACTCGGTCTCGGGATAATTCACCAGGAGGGGCGAATACCACTGTCCATCGAACTGCATCACGATGGGCTTGTCATTGGCGATCAGCTCGGCGAAGAGGCTGAGCCCAAACAGCACCAGGAAGATCCACAGCGACACCCGTGCCCGACGGTTCTGGCGAAAGACGCTGATGCGACGCCGGGCGATGGGAGAGAGCTTGGAGGTGAACGCAAGGGTCATGGGCTCAGGACTCCCGGGTCTCGAAATCGATACGTGGATCCACCCAGACATAGGTGAGGTCGGAAACCAGCTTCAGGATCAGCCCGATCAGGGTATAGAGGAAGAGCGTGCCGAAGATCACGGGATAGTCGCGCTGCATCACCGCTTCGAACCCCAGGAGCCCCAGGCCCTCCAGCGAAAAGATCACCTCGATCAATAGCGAGCCGGTGAAGAAGATCGTGATCAATGCACCGGGCATCCCGGCAATGATGATCAGCATGGCATTGCGGAACACATGGCCATAGAGCGTCCGCCGGTCACTGGCGCCCTTGGCTCGGGCGGTGAGTACATACTGCTTGTGTATCTCGTCCAGGAAGCTGTTTTTGGTCAACATGGTCAGGGTGGCAAAGCTGCCGATGGTCATGGCCACTACCGGTAGGGTGATGTGCCAGAAATAGTCCTTGATTTTGCCCCAGGTGGAGAGCTCGTGGAAATCCGGTGAGGTGAGGCCGCGCAGAGGGAACAGATCCCAGTAGCTGCCACCCGCAAACAGCACGATGAGCAGGATGGCGAACAGGAAGCCGGGGATGGCATAGCCCACGATCACCAGCCCGGAGGTCCAGACATCGAACCGGGAGCCATGGTGCAGTGCCTTGCGAATGCCCAGCGGAATCGATATCAGGTAGACCAGCAGCGTGGTCCAGAGCCCAAGCGATATCGACACCGGCAATCGCTCGATCATCAATTCCACGACCGGCCGGTCACGGAAGAAACTGTTGCCGAAATTGAAGGTGGCGTAGTCGCGCATCATCCCCAGGAAACGGATGTGTGCGGGCTTGTCGAAACCGAATTGTTGCTCGAGCTGTTCGATGAAGCGTGGGTCGACGCCGCGAGCGCCGCGTGATTCATCCCGTACCACAACGTCTCCGCCGCCGGCATCCAGGCGGGTGCTGGCCATGGCATCCATTCCTTCAAAACGGGCCATCATCTGGTCGATTGGCCCCCCCGGGGCGGCCTGCACGATGATGAAGTTGAGCAGCATGATTCCTATCAGGGTGGGAATCATCAGCAGCAGTCGGCGCAGGATGTAGCGGCTCACGATAGGATTATCCTTGTGAAAGCAGCATTGACAGTGAGTGCCCGCACGGCCTAGCGACGGCGAAGACGACGGTTGATTTCGTCTTCCCGCTCGCTATCGACCCACCAGGCCGAGAGGTCGAAGCCGTACCTGGGAAATGGCTCGGGGTAGCCGAACTTGTCCCAGACGGCAATTCGCGTCTCGCCGGAATGGTAATGGGGGATGGTGATGAAGTTCCACAATAGCACCCGGTCCAGAGCGCGGGCGGCCGTGTTGAGTTCGCTGCGGCTGTTGGCCCGTATCAGGTGCTCCACCAGTTCATCGACCACCGGGTCCTGCAGGCCCATCAGGTTACGGCTTTGAGGGCTTTCGGCGAAGTCGCTGGTCCAGAACTCGCGCTGTTCGTTGCCGGGGTTGTTTGACTGGGGAAACTGTCCTGTGATGATCTCGAAGTCGAAGCTTCTCAACCGGTTGAGGTACTGGTTGATATCGACGATGCGCAGGCTGCCCTGGATGCCAAGGCGCGACATGTTGCGCAGCATGGGTTGCACGACCCGCTCCAGGCCGCTGTCGAACAGCATGACTTCGATGGATAGCGGGCGGCCGCTTTCGCCGTCGACCAGAACCCCATCTTGCACCTCGTAGCCCGCCTCCAGCAGAAGCTCATAGGCCAACCTCAGGCGTTCACGCAGCTCGGCCGGGTGGTCGATGGGCAGTTCTCTATCGAAGATGCGTTCGGGCAGGGCGTCACGATGCGGCTCCAGCAGGGCGAGTTCCGACTCGCTCGGCAGCCCTTCGGCGGCCATCTCCGAGTTCTGGAAGTAGCTCTCTGTCCGACGGTAGGAGTCGTAGAAGAGGTTGGCGTTGAGCCAGGGGAAATCGAAGGTGAGATTGAGAGCCTCGCGAACGCGAACGTCTTGAAACTTATCCTGGCGCAGGTTGAAGACGAAGGCTTGCATGCGCGAAGGCTGGCCGTCCGGTACGGTGATGCGCTTGACCAGGCCGTCGTTGTAGGCCGGGAAGTCGTAACCGATGGCCCAGGTGGCGGCACGGGCGTCGGTACGATAGTCCATGACCCCGGCCTTGAAGGCCTCCCAGGCGATATCGCGGTCTCGATAGTAATCGTAGATCAGGCGGTCGATATTGTGGCGTCCACGATTGACGGGCAGCTCGGCGCCCCAGTAGTCCGGCACTCGCTCATAGACGATGCGGCGGCCGGGTTCGACCTCGGCGAGGCGATAGGGGCCGGAGCCGGGATGGCGTGCCAGGGTCGGCGCAGTGAAGTCCCGCTCTTCCCAGTAGTGCTTTGGCAGGATCGGCAACTGGCCCACGATCAAGGGCAGCTCGCGGGAGTGGTTGGTGGCGAACTCGAAACGGACGGTATGGCGGTCCAGGGCTTCGACGCGCTCTACGTCGGCGTAGTAGCCGCGGTAGAAGGGATTGCCTTCCTCCACCAGCAGGTTGAAGCTGAATACCACGTCATCGGCGGTCACGGGTTCGCCGTCGTGGAATCGGGCCTCGGCACGAAGGTCGAATTCGATCCAGAACCGGTCGGGGTCGAGGCGCATGCCTTCGGCCAGCAGGCCATAGACGCTGAATGGCTCGTCGACGTTTTCCACCAGCAGGGTGTCGTAGATTTCGCCGATGCCGATGGCCGGCGTACCGCGGATGATGAAAGGATTGGTCGAGTCAAAACTGCTGCCGACGGCGGCACGGGTCAGGCTGCCCCCCTTGGGGGCATCTGGATTGACGTAGGGGAAGTGGGTGAAGTCTTCACCCAGTGCCGGCTCGTCGTAGAGGGCAAGCCCATGAACCGTGAGAATGGCTTCGTGTTCGAAGCCTAGTGTCGACGAAACCCAACTCGTGGCCAGTACCGCTAAGAAGAGGCAACGCATGACGAACCGCATCGATGACATCCTTGCTGAAACATGCCATGGCAGGCAGGGGGTGCCGCCTTAAGGTGTCAGTCCTTCCGTTGCTTGTAAACCTCTACTGTCAACGAGCGGCCAGGCTGCGCCGTGGAATGGTCAGGCGTTGACCTTCATGGATCAAGTCTCCGTTGAGCCCGTTGTGCTGGCGGATCTCTTCCACGCTGCTGCCGTGCAGTGCAGCGATGGACGACAGGCTGTCGCCACGTGTGACGATATGCTGCTCCGCCCCAGTGCTCGGCGGTGCTGGAGTCGCAAGGTGGGCCAGGACAGCTTCCTCGTAGTCGACTGGGACCAGTACCACGTCAGTGGTGGCGGGGTGAGCGCTGCCATTGGTCAGGGCCGGGTTGAGTGCCGACAGTTCGGCCCGGCCCACGCCCGTCATGGTCGCCAGTTGACCGAGGTCGATCGGCGTCTCCACCGATACCTTGGCGAAGGCCGGGGTGTCGTCGATTTCCGGCAGGTCGATGCCGTAGCCGTCAGGATCGGCAATGATGGCAGAGATGGCATTGAGCTTGGGCAGGTAGTTCATGGTTTCGTTCGGCAGCTGGAGGTGCCAGTAGTCCGTTGGCTCACCCCGTGCCCCGGCAGCGTGTCGTGCACGGTTCACTGTGCCGGCCCCGGCATTATAGGCGGCAAGGGAGAGTTCGAGGTCGCCCTCATACCACTGCTCGGCTTGCAGCTCGATATAATCAAGCGCGGCCGCGGTAGAGGCCACCACGTCAAGGCGGCCATCGTAGCCATTGCGCCGACTCAGCCCCAGGGCGTCTCCCGTGCCGGGCATGAACTGCCAGAGCCCGGCAGCACCGCGATGACTGCGTGCCGTGGGATCGAAGGAGCTCTCCACGAAGGGGATCAAGGCGATTTCACCCGGCAGGCCGCGTGCTTCCACCTGCTCATTGATCCAGGCGAGCCAGGGGCGAGCGCGCTCGATGATCTCGGTCACGTTGGATGGGTTGGCGCGATAGTGCTCGATCCAGTGCTGGACGCGTGCATCATGGCTACGATCCAGCCACTGCAGGTTGTCACGCAGCCTCTCCCAGGTGTCGCCAGGGAGAAATTCCAGCTGCAGATCGTTCCAGAAATGTGCCGTCGAAAGCGTGTTGCTGGCTCCGGGGTGGGGAGCGGCCTGACTCTGTGCGCCTGCAGCCATCGCTCCGAGCAGAGCAAGGCTGCTGGCGAGGCCAATGACCTTTCGTCGAGCGGTCAGGTATGTCATGTGTTCTCCTTCAGGTCGCTGAGGCGGCGTGACGGTAGGCCGCCAGGCTTCCATGGGATGCGTCGAAATCAGAAATTGTCTTTCCAGGCTCGCAAGGTGGCAAAGGTGGCCTGGTCGGTATCGGTATCGCCGTGCTGCGAGGCGGCCGCGCGGACTGCAGGGTCGGCGCAGCGCAGGAAAGGGTTGATGCTTTTCTCGCGCCCCAGGTTGCTGGGCAGGGTGGGCCGGTCGAGCGCCCTGGCCCGCTGTGTCTCGTTTAATGCCGCTGCCACCTGGGGGTTGTTCGGATCGGCGGCGCTGGCGAATGCCAGGTTGGCCTGGGTATATTCGTGGGCGGCGAAGACCAGGGTGTCGTCGGGCAGCCTGGCGAGAGCCTGCAGGGAGTTGTGCATCTGTTCCGGTGTGCCTTCGAAAAGCCGACCACAGCCGGCAGAAAACAGCGTATCGCCGCAGAACAGCAGGGGGGGGATGCCGGCGGTGAAGAAGGCAATATGGTCCAGTGTGTGCCCCGGCACTTCCATGACGTCGAAGAGGCGTCCCATGACACGGCAGGTGTCGCCCTCGCCCACGTGTTCGTCGATGCCTGCTATCTGTGGGTTGTGCGGGCCGATCACATGGGGGGAGTAGCGCTCGATGAGTTCGGCAAGGCCACCGACATGATCATGGTGATGATGGGTGATGAGAACGCCGGTGAGATTCAGCTGGTCCCGCTCCAATGCCTTGATGACCGGAGCGGCATCGCCTGGGTCTACTATGCAGACATCGGGGCTCGTATCCTGGCGCATCAGCCATATATAGTTGTCGCCAAAAGCAGGAATCGGTGTCACGCTCAGCATAGGCCTAACGTCCTCGTCGCGTCGTCAACCGGTGTGTTGCAGGGCTATGAACCACGTTGTTGCAAGCCGCGCAACATCAATGTAATGGCATCGTTCCAATGCTCAGGACAGTGATGCACGCGATAGCCAAAGGCCATTGCATGGCGGCTAAACGCTGCCATTTTGCTGTAAGTTGCCTGCAAAACCGGTGATAATGGAGGGTGTTGTAGCCAATGTCAAATTCAGAGGATCTGCTGGCGCTGGCTCAACTGTTCCAGGAAGGACGTCGCTATTGGTCGAGTCCCGATGGCGTCGCTCACTGGCGTGCCGAGCGTGCCTGCCTGGGGCCTGTATGTGAGCGCATGCATGGACTCCACAGCCTGGAGCTCGGCATGGGGCCCGCTCTGGCCGATATGTCGCCCATTCATCACAGCATGCGCTGGGCGCCCACCGTCCAGTTGGCCGAGCAGCCGTCGACCCTGGTCTGCCCTCCCGATGCCCTGGCGCTGCCTGATGAAAGTCTGCAACTGGTGATCATTCACCACCTGCTGGAAATCGTGCCGAACCCCCACCGGCTCTTGCAAGAGGCCGCTCGGCTTACCAGCGATGAGGGTTGCCTGATCATTTTCGGCTGGGCCCCGCTGGGCGTGGCCGGTCTGTCACGACTCTCGCCGGGCCGCCGGCGCCGGCAGCCGTGGTGTGGGCAGTGGCGAACACCGTCCAAACTGCGAGATTGGCTGGCATTTGTGGATTTCCGAATCGAGCGGGTAGACTACTGCGGTTTTCATCTCCCTGGCAGAATGCCGTGTAACGCCACACTGGAGACCCTGGGGCGACGGCATAACGTGCCGCTGGGGGACAGCTATATCATTCGCGCGCGACGTCGCACCAAGCTGGCCCAGATTCAGCGCCCTCGCCTACGACTCGGTGGAGCGCTGGGTGGCAACTCGCTGGGCCATGCTTCCCGGATCGGACGTCCCGCCGTCGAAGAACCTAGTAAAAGGACTACCGAGGTTGAGTGATACCGAACAGGCCAAGTCGTTACCTAGCGTCACCATATACACGGATGGGGCATGCCGGGGAAATCCGGGGCCGGGCGGCTGGGGGGCGGTGCTGACCAGCGGCCGGCACGAAAAGACCCTCAATGGCTTCGAAGCCAATACCACCAATAATCGCATGGAGTTGATGGCGGCCATCATGTCCCTGCGAGAGCTCAAACAGCCTTGCCAGGTCGAGCTCTGGACCGATTCCGAATACTTGCGGAAGGGTATTACCGAGTGGATCCATGGCTGGATGAAGCGGGGCTGGAAGACGGCCAACCGGCAGCCTGTCAAGAATGCCGAGCTATGGCGAGAGCTTCTGGCAGAGGCCAGCCGACACCAGATGCAGTGGCACTGGGTGAAGGGGCATAGCGGTCATCCGGGCAACGAGCGTGCCGATGCGTTGGCCAATGCCGCCATCGATGCCCACAGGGCCAAACCGGGCGTCGTCACCAAACCATCGTGAGTCAAGAATCATGCGTCAGATTGTTCTGGATACTGAAACAACCGGTATCGATCCTAAGGAAGGGCATCGACTGATAGAAATCGGTGCCGTGGAGATGGTCAACCGTCGCCTCACCGGCCAGACCTACCACCAGTACATCAATCCGCAGCGGGAGATCGAGGCCGAAGCCACTGCGGTGCACGGCATCACCAACGACGACCTGAACGACAAACCGGTCTTCGCCGATATCGCCGATGCGTTCTGGGACTTCATCGGTGGTGCCGAGCTGGTGATTCATAACGCGGCCTTCGATGTGGGGTTCATCGATCACGAGTTGATGATGCTGAATGCCCAGCGTGGTGAGCCGCAACTGGGCCCGGTTGCTGAGCATTGCACCATCCTGGACACTCTGAGACTGGCGCGCGATCGCCACCCGGGGCAGCGCAACAACCTGGATGCGTTGTGCAAACGCTATGAGATCGACAATGGTCGTCGAGTGCTCCATGGCGCCCTGTTGGATGCCGAGATCCTTGCCGAGGTTTACCTCGCGATGACCGGCGGCCAGACCGCCCTGACGCTGGATGCCGAAGAGCGGGGTGGCGATGACGCCATGGCCGGAGGGTTGTCGATTCGACGCCTGTCGTTGTCGGCAAGCAGCCTGAGCGTGCTGCGCCCTGGCGTGGAGGAGCTGGCAGCTCACGAAGCCAAGCTCGCGCAGATCCGTCAAGCCGCTGGCTCCTGCCACTGGGATGAGCTTGGCTCGGCGAGTGACCTGGTCGAAAAGTCCAGCTGATGCTGCGCCGCGAACTGCCACTCGATGAGGTGGCCGGCAGGGTCATCCGGATCGTCTCTGGTCATATCGCACCGGGAGCGGATGGATCTCCCCTGCAGAGCGCACAGGCGTGGACGTCGACCATGCAGCCGCTATGCTACTGGCGCGACGAACCGGTGGCCCTGTCAGTGGAAGACCAGGCAGGTGAGGGCTGGTTGGACGGCAGGCAGTGGATGGCCAGGCTGCCCGAATCCTGGTTTCCGCTGCTCTCCACGGCACTTCAGGTGTCGTCCTGGCTGCGCGATCATCGGTTCTGCGGGCGCTGTGGCGCCGGTGCGGCGCGGCTGGATGCCGAATTTGCCATGCATTGCCAGTCTTGCGGGCTCCGTAACTACCCCAGGATTTCCCCTTGCATCATTACCCTGGTGACCCATGGCGATGCCATGTTGCTGGCCAGGAGTCCTCGCTTTCCTGCCGGGCGTTTCTCCACGCTGGCCGGCTTCATCGAGCCTGGCGAGTCTGCCGAGGAGGCCGTTCACCGGGAAATTTTCGAGGAAGTGGGACTCACTGTGGGTCGAATACGCTACTACCGCAGCCAGGCCTGGCCGTTTCCCCATGCATTGATGCTGGGTTTCTTCGCCGAAGCCGCGACCAGGCGCATTCGCATCGACGGTATCGAGATAGTCGATGCCGCCTGGTTCATGCCGGAACGGTTGCCTCAACTGCCGCCTCCCTACTCGATTTCGCGTGCCTTGATCGAGACGCATCTCAGCGAGGTGAAGGGCAGTACCCGGTGAAAACGCACGGGCCGCCATGTGGCGGCCCGCGTCGGTCTGTCGTTTCTCGCCGGATCAGCGTGCCGGGAAAAGGCTCGTCAGCTTGGTCGCCAGCATGACGTTACCGGTCGCCTTGAGCTTTCCGGTCATGAAGGCGGTCATGCCGTTGATTTCTCCATTCATCACGCCCTTCAGGGTATCGGTGCTCATGCTCAGGCTGACCGAGGGATCATCGTGCTCGCCCTCTTCAATGGCGAGGTTGCCATCCTTGATGACCAGATAGTGGCTGCCATTATCGCTGAAATGGAACTGGAAGATGTCGTCCATTCCCTTGGCGGCCTGGGGGTCGAATCGATCCTGTAGTCTGTCGAAGGTGTTGCTGGACATGCGAGGCTTCCTCTGTCGTAGGGGTCAAGGGAGGAGTGAGGCACTACTTGCGAGAATATTTCAAACGAATGTTTTAATCAAGGCCATTGTACCGGCGGGCGGGCGACGTCAGTATGAATCGATCAACCAGGAAGCGGAGAGAGTAACGTGAACGAGTGGCTGCTGGATATCGGGCGCTTCACGGCCCAACTGACGATTCTACTGCTATTGGTGGGGGTTGTGGTGGTCATCGTGGCCCGGGCCAGAAGTGAAGGTGGCGATCGCCTGCGGATGCGTATAGAGGAACTGAACCGCAGGCATGAGTATCGGCGGCGGCGGCTCGCCCTCGCTGCCAGTGAGCCGGGGGCTCGCAAGCGGCTGCTCAAGGCGTTTCGACGTGATGACAAGACAGAGAGCCGTGAGGGGCGCAAGGAACAGGGCGCTACCCGACAGACGGTCTGGGTGCTGGATTTTCGCGGTGATATCAAGGCATCGGGCGTGGGGCGGCTGGCAGAAGAGATATCGGCTGTCATCGCGGCCGCGTCAAAAGGGGATGAGGTGGTGGTGCGCCTCGAGTCAGCCGGCGGACTGGTGCACGCCTATGGGCTTGCCGCCGCCCAGATGGACCGGCTTCGGGATGCGGGCCTGACGACCACGGTCTGTGTCGACAAGGTGGCGGCCAGCGGAGGTTACCTGATGGCTTGTGCCGCCGACCATCTTCGCGCGGCTCCCTTTGCGGTTCTGGGCTCCATTGGCGTGGTGGCGCAGCTGCCCAACCTTCACCGGCTCCTGAAGCGGCACGATATCGATGTCGAGCTGCTCACGGCCGGGGAGTACAAGCGAACCCTGACGGTGTTTGGCGAAAACACCGAAGAGGGCAGGCAGAAGTTCCAGGCGGACCTGGAAAACATCCATCACTTATTCAAGTCTCATGTCGCCGAGCGTCGTCCTGGGCTGGACATCGAGTCAGTCGCTACCGGTGAAACCTGGTACGGTCGGGATGCCCTCGACAAGGGACTGATTGATGGCCTGGGCACCAGCGAAGCGTATCTGCTGTCACGCATGGAGGAAGCGCGGGTGATCAGCATGCGGCTGGAAGCGCGGCATCCCATGGGCGAACGATTTGGCATGGCCATATCGAAAGGGGTCGAGGGTGGCATCGACCGGGTAATGGAGCGACTCGATGCTGGACGCTGGGAGAAACGCTGAACCCGCGTTGCCGGTCATAGTTGCTGCAGCCTGACCAGCGTTTCGATCAGCGCTTTCGCTTGTTCGCCCTGAAGGGAGTAGTAGATGGTCTGGGAGGCTCTTCGTGTCGTCACCAGACCTTCCCGACGCAGGATGGCGAGATGCTGGGACAGGGCCGACTGGCTCAGTGAAAGGCGCTGGTTGAGTTCGGTCACCGACAGTTCAGAATCATCGAGCAGGCATAGAATGCGCAACCGATTGTCATTGGCCAGTGCCTTCAGCAGGGCAGTGGCCTGGTCGATTGCAACATCGCCGGCTTCGAGCAGGCGGGATGCATTGTTGTGCGAGGTGCTCATGTCGATCTCCCCGGGTTGGCTGCCCGGCTGCGGTGCAGGCCGGGGCAGGCTGCTTCTGGCGGCTACCTCGGCCTGCGACAACAGCCATCCAGCAGGCTGTGGCAGGAGGCAGGGGTGTGACAGTGCCCTTCGTGGTTTATGGCATTGCTCATTTAGTTATCATTGATAGTGGCCCATCAACTGTCAAACGTCGAATCAACGAAGTCTTGATGCAGGTCGGGTAAAGGCGTCGTTATTGTCAACAATGGGGCCGGGGTAGTCGCTTTTCTTGGCCAAATTAGCCGATGGTATGAAGGAAATTCTTGGCCAACCCTCTAAAGTGTCAACAATCCCAGGCAACTTCGTGTCGGACAGGACGCTTATGACAACCTATACCAACGAATTCAACCGCTCCATCGAACAGCCTGAAGCCTTCTGGGCCGAGCAGGCTCGACGCATTCCCTGGTTTACGCCGCCCACGACCATTCTCAGCTACGACGACCAGCAGCATGCGCGCTGGTTCGTCGACGGCGAGCTGAACCTCTGTCATGCGGCACTGGACCACCATGTGGACCAGGGGCGAGGAGACCAGCCGGCTATCCTGTGGGACTCTCCGGTTACCGACAGCAAGCGAACGCTGAGCTACCGTGAGATGCGCGATCAGGTGGCGCTTTTCGCCGGGGCGCTGAGAGGCCTCGGTGTCGAGAAAGGCGATCGGGTTGTCATCTACATGCCCATGGTGCCCGAGGCCCTAATGGCGATGTATGCCTGCGCGCGCCTGGGGGCTGTGCACTCGGTGGTCTTCGGCGGCTTTGCGCCTCACGAGCTGGCAGTGCGTATCGACGACGCCCAGCCCAAGGTCGTCGTGGCGGCTTCCTGCGGCATCGAGGTAGACCGTGTCATTTCCTACAAGCCGATCATCGATGCCGCCATCGAACAGAGCGAGCATAAGCCGGACGCCTGCGTGATATTTCAGCGTGAGCAGCAGCTCGCCGAGCTTGGCTCTCGCGATCACGACTGGGCAGAACTGATGGCGAAAGCCGAGCCGGCCGAGTGTGTGCCGGTCAAGGGCAGCGATCCGCTATATGTCCTCTATACATCCGGCACCACCGGCAAGCCCAAGGGGGTAGTGCGCGACACCGGCGGCTATGCCGTCGCACTCCACTACTCCATGGAGGCGATCTACGACGTGGCGCCCGGGGAGGTTTTCTTTTCTGCCTCGGACGTGGGCTGGGTCGTGGGGCACTCATATATCGTGTACGCCCCTCTGCTGCGTGGCTGTACCACCGTGGTCTACGAGGGCAAGCCGGTAAAGACCCCGGATGCCGGCGCCTTCTGGCGGTTGATCAGCGAGTATGGCGTAAAGAGCTTCTTTACCGCTCCCACAGCCTTTCGCGCCATCAAGAAGGAGGACCCGGACGGCAAGTTACTGGCGCAGTACGACATTTCCTGTCTGAAGGCACTGTTTCTGGCCGGAGAGCGGCTGGATCCACCGACGTTCCATTGGCTTGACGACCTGCTTGACGTTCCCGTGATCGACCATTGGTGGCAGACGGAGACCGGTTGGCCCATCGCCGCCAATCTCCACGGGTTGGATCCGATGCCGACCAAGGCCGGCAGTGCCACGGTACCGGTTCCCGGATTCGATGTGCAGATTCTCAACCGTGAGGGTGAGCAGGCCAAGCCAATGGAGCAGGGGAGTGTCGTCATCAAACAGCCCATGCCGCCCGGCTGCCTGGTGGGCGTATGGGGAGATCCGCAGCGGTTTCATAGTGCCTACATGGCCGCCTTCCCGGGCTACTACCTGACCGGTGATGGTGGCTATTTCGATGAGGATGGCTATCTGTTCATCATGGGACGCACCGATGACGTCATCAATATCGCCGGCCATCGCCTCTCGACCGGCGAGATGGAGGAGGTCGTGGGGGCGCACAAGGCCGTTGCCGAATGTGCCGTGATCGGCATCCATGATGCACTCAAGGGGCAGGTGCCGGTGGGTCTGGTGATTCCCAAGGATGGTTTCGACGGCGACGAGTTGGCGCTGGAAAACGAACTGATTGCCCTGGTGCGCGAGAAGATCGGGCCCATTGCCTGCTTCAAGCAGGTCTTGGTGGTCAACCGCCTGCCCAAGACGCGCTCCGGCAAGATACTGCGCAAGCTGTTGCGCAATATCGCCGATGGCAAGGAGTACGGCGTTCCCTCGACCATAGACGACCCGGCAAGCCTGCAGGATGTCCACGATGCGATGAAGGATCGCTCGGTGGGTGCGGCCCATGAGGCTCGCCAGGTCTGAGTCGTACGACCTTGACCATGCTGACTGTGATCGGCACGACGCCACCCAATGGGTGGCGTCGTCGCGTTGGGTGGCAGGTGCATTGGCCAGTTCCCGCCATCCTGCGTATAATCCGCGCCTTTCCGAGGGTTCCCTCACCCCTCGCCCTGCAGTGACACGACGCCGTCCGGCGGGTCGTCAAAAAGGACCAACCGATGTTCATGTTGAACGAAACCCAGTACCGCCGCTGCCTATTGCTGCTCGTGGCGTTTCATATACTGATTATCGCCGCCAGCAATTATCTGGTTCAGCTTCCCTTCACGCTGTTCGGGTTTCATACGACCTGGGGTGCCTTCAGTTTCCCCTTCATCTTCCTGGCCACCGACCTGACCGTGCGGCTGTTCGGCAAGCAGGCGGCGCGTGCCATCGTCATGCGCGTGATGCTGCCGGCGCTGTTGATCTCCTATGTAGTATCGGTGGTATTTCCCCGGGGTGGCTTTGCCGGTGTGGAGGCATTGGGCGAGTGGAACCTGTTCGTGGCGCGGATCGCCCTGGCGAGTTTCCTGGCCTACGTGCTGGGCCAGTTGCTTGATGTGCAGGTGTTCGATCGGCTACGCGCGCTGAAATCCTGGTGGGTGGCGCCGGCCATATCGACTGTATTTGGCAACCTGGCCGATACCGCCGTCTTCTTCGCCACGGCTTTCCACCGCAGCCCCGACCCCTTCATGGCGGCCAACTGGGTCGAGATCGCCACGGTGGACTATGTAATCAAGCTTGGCATCAGTCTGCTGTTCTTCCTACCGCTTTACGGCGTGCTGCTGGCCTGGCTGAGTCGCCGGCTGGTGACGCTCACTGGCCAGCAGGACCTGGCACCGCAGCACCCCTGACTCGAACCGTTCCGACTCGAACCTGCACTGGAGGCCCGATGACTGTCGAACTCAACTATGTCGATACCGGTGGTGAAGGTACGCCGCTGTTCGTTGTGCATGGCCTGCTGGGCAGTGCCGATAACTGGCGTTCCCACATCAAGCAGTGGCAAGAGCACCGACGAGTCGTGGCTGTGGACCTTCGCAACCATGGCCGATCCCCCCATGTCGAGGGGATGAGCTACACAGAGATGGCGCAGGATCTACTGGCCCTCATGGATCGGCTCGGGATCGAGCGTGCCCACCTGCTGGGACACTCCATGGGCGGCAAGGTGGTTATCACGCTCGCGCGGCTGGCTCCGGAGCGTGTCGCATCCCTGATCGTGGCCGATATTGCGCCCCAGGCCTATGGCCATGGTCACAGTGCGGTATTTGCCGGGCTTCGCCGTCTGGAGGAGGGCAAGCCGGGAAACCGCCGTGAGGCCGATGAACTGCTGGCAGAGCACGTCGAGGAGCGTGCCACGCGCCTTTTCCTGGCCACTAACCTTCAGCGCGGTGAGGCGGGCGATCTTGAGCTGCGTATCGGTCTCGACGAGATAGAGGCCGGCTACGATGCAATCATGCAGGCGCCGGCAGGCCAGGGTGCCTTTGATGGGCCGACGCTGGTGCTGCGCGGGGGCAACTCCCGCTACGTCACTGACGACATGCTGCCGGTACTGCGTGGCGTCTTGCCCCGAGCCGAGATCCGGACCCTGGTAGGAGCTGGGCACTGGTTGCATGCGGAACAGCCCGAGGCCTTCCAGGCGGCGGTTAGCGCATTCGTCGATGCGCAGGAGGTTTGATCCAGGGATGGGGCTCAGGGTGTGATGGCGCCGAGGTCGATGGCGAGTCGCTCCAGGGGGCTGGTCGTCTCGAACACACCGGCTTCGAGCAGGTACTGTTCGAAGCGGTGATAGCGCCCATGGTCCACGGCGGCCGGCTGTAGCGAGAGGCGGGGGAAAACCTGACTCCAGGCCTCTCGTGTAGCCGGGTCATCCAGTGCCGGCTCCGATGCTGACAACAGCTCCCAGGCCTGCTCTGGATGGTTGAATATCCAGAGGGTGGCTTCCTCGATGGCCGCAACAAGCGCGCGTATGGCCTCGCGCTTGTTGCCGTTCAGCTTGTCCCGGTTGGCCATCAGGATCAGGCCGTCATGACTGGGGATGCCATGCGCTTCGACCCGCAGGAAATGGGAAGCGACACCCTCATCCAGCAGTTGTCGTGGCAGCAAGTAGCGGTGGTTGATCATCACCCCGTCTACGACACCCTCCCTTATGGTATCCCTCGCCGAATAGTGGACGTCCCGCGCGTCCACCAGGTCGAGCCCTTTTTCCAGCGTCAGCACGTTGGCCAGTAACCGCGAGAGCAGGATGTCACGCCCATCGAGGTCGGTATAACCGAGGTGCACGCCTTCCAGGCTGAGCTCACCGTTGTCGTCGGCCAGGGGGGCGCGCAGCAACAGTCCCGCCATCGGTGTGCCGATGAGCGTGGCGACACGAATCAATGGCAGACCCTTGTTCACCAGCAGATGGAGCTGGGGTTGCCGGCCCAGCGCCAGGTCGGTTCTGCCGGCCGCCAATAGCTTGGCCGGCACATTGGGGTCTGCGGGGCTGACCAGGGAGACATCCAGGCCCCGGCGAACGAACATGCCCTTCTCCCGTGCCACCAGCAGGGCGGCATGCTGGGGGTTGAGGTACCAGTCCAGGGTAATCTCGAGTGGGAAAAGTGGCGGCGGAACGATCGGCTCGGCAGGCGTGCTGGCGACGGAGGGTATCTCGGCACCTTCTGCGTCGTCGGTCATTGTGGGCTCTTGTGGGAGGAACAGTTCAATGAAGGAGGGCCCTTCGACAAGCGGCGGTAGCTGAACGTGCGGGGTTGCCTCGTCCTGGGCCAGGGCTTCAGCCCGGTAGAAGGCCGGTGGAGGGAGACTGACGTCGGTTTCCAGCGACAGTGGCGGCACGTCCAATGCCTCTGAGGGCTCCGATGGAGAATCGGCCAGGAGAGGGAGTGATGTCAGGGTCAACGACACGGCCATCGGGGCCAGAGCGCGTAAGGCGAACCATCGATAGGATCTAGCCATGGGATGGGTGCGTCTCCAGCGGCGGTAGCAATCAATCGGCGAAGGGCCAGTTTAGCCTTGCCGGATGGCCTAAGGCCAGCGACGGCGACCACTGCTCATCCTTGCCGGGCGTGTCATAATGATGGGCTCAGCGCCTTGAGGCTCCTATGGATACCATCAATACCCTTTTCCTGTTGAGTGGTTTTCTGATCGCTCTCAGCGTGCTGGCCAGCCGTCTCTCCTCCATGGTCGGGTTGCCCCTGTTGCTGATTTTCCTGGGGCTGGGGATGCTGGCAGGCGAGGAGGGGGTGCTGGGCATCCGGTTCGACGATTACTCGCTGGCCTTCGTCATCGGGCACCTGGCCCTGGCCATGATCCTGCTGGACGGCGGGCTTCGCACGCGCCTCAAGACCTTTCGGGTAGCCTTCAAGCCGGCCTTGTCGCTGGCGACATTCGGTGTCTTCGTCACCAGCGCCCTGGTCGGCATCATCGCGATGTGGGTATTCGATCTTTCCCTCGTCCAGGGTCTGCTGGTGGGAGCGATCGTCGGCTCCACCGATGCGGCTGCGGTCTTCTCGATGCTCAGCGGGCGCGGCGTCCATCTCAATGAACGGGTCGCCGCCACGCTGGAGATCGAGTCCGGTACCAACGACCCCATGGCGATCTTCCTGACACTGCTACTGGTCGAGTTATTGGTGGGCGACATCCGGGGCGTGTCGTCCACGCTGCTCTTCCTGGTTACCCAGTTCGGCCTGGGGCTGCTGATCGGCCTGGGAGCCGGCTGGCTGAGCGGCAAGCTCTTGCGCTGGCTAGATCTGGCACCGGGCCTGTACGCGCTGCTGGCCCTGGCGCTGGGCTTTTGCGTCTTTGGCCTGACCAGCTTCCTGGGGGGAAGTGGCTTCCTTGCGATCTACCTGACCGGCCTGATGATAGGCAACCAGCCAGGACGACACCTCAACTTCATCCTCCCCGTGCATGACGGCCTGGCTTGGCTGAGCCAGATCGGCCTCTTTCTCATTCTTGGCCTGCTGGTCAGTCCCAGCGGACTGCTGGAGTTTGCGCTGCCCGCGTCACTGGTAGCCCTGGCACTGATCTTCGTGGCTCGGCCTCTGGCGGTGCTGGTTACCGTCAAGCCCTTCTTCAAGTTTCGCTGGCGGGAGATCGGCTTCATCTCCTGGGTGGGACTGCGGGGCGCGGTTCCTATCGTGCTGGCGATCTTTCCGGTGATCGGCGGGGTGGAGAACGCATCGCTCTACTTCAACGTCGCCTTCGCCGTGGTCTTGATGTCACTGCTCATACAGGGAGGGACGCTACCGTGGATGTCTCGCTGGATGCGAGTCGAGATCCCGGTGGGAGTGACGCCCAACCACCGTGGACCGCTGGGTATTCTGCCCGAGAACGACTACGAAATGTTCGTCTACAAGGTCGATAATCAGGATCTGGACGACGTGCCGATACGGTTGCTGCGCTTTCCTTCCGGTGCCGTCATCTCGGCGCTGTTTCGACAGCATGCCATGCTGCACCCCAAGGGCAGTACCCGGCTCAAGCTGGGCGATGTCATCTGCGTGATCGGGCGCAGCGACGACCTCCCGTCGCTGAATCGACTCTTCAGCGGCGATGCCAAGCTCAAGCAGGAGCGCGCCTTCTTCGGCACTTTCACTTTCGATGGTGCGGCGCTGATGCGCGACATCGCAGGTGTCTATGGCTTGACCCTGAGCCCCGGAGAGAGCGACATGACCCTGGGGGAGTTCGTCTCCCTGAGGGTCGGCGGCCACCCGGTCGTCGGCGATGACGTGGACTGGCACGGCATCCACTGGGTGGTGAGCGAAATGGAGGGCAACACGGTAACTCGCGTCGGACTACGGCTCTACTGACGGCAGTACGCCATGATGGAGCGGTAAGGCCGGCTCCGTTTCACGTCGCCCGCTGGCGTTCAGTGAGCATAACCTCCACCGACTGCTCCGGATTCGCCAGCCAGAGCATGCCATCCTGAATGGTGCAGTTCAGAGACATGCTTTTCGCTGCCAGTGTTGCCAGAGATTGAACCGATGCGACGTCGACATCGATCACGGTGAGGTTGGAAAGGGTGGCAAGCTTGGAGTGGTACTGCTCCCACCAGAGTGATGCCCCATGCCCGCTGTAGGTATAGAGCGTGACCTGGCGGGACCGGCCGCAGGCCTTGCGAATGTCTTTTTCATCAGGCTGGCCGAGTTGTATCCAGTGCTCGATGGTGCCGGTCAGGTCCTTGACCCACAGGTCCGGCTCGTCATCGGTGCTGACTCCCCGGCCGAAGGCCAATGAATCGCCTGCATGGCGTGAGAAGGCCAGCAACCGAACCATCATGCGCTCGTCGGTTTCCGACGGGTGGCGCGCCACGGTCAGGGAGTGATCTGCATAGTAATGCCGATCCATGTCAGCGATCTGTAGCTGGGCCTTGTGAATGGTTGCCTTCGATGCCATGTGTCTTGATTGCCTTGTTCGGGGTATGCCCCCCATGATGCCATACTCCTGCGTCGTTCTCGTTCGGTGGCATTGAAAAAGTTGACGAAAGTCGCTGGGCCAGAGTAACGGAGACTTGCACTGCAGGTGAAATAACAACTATGTTTCCTCTGTCGATTCTTTCTTTAGTGCTGCATAAGGTGTCAGGAAGTAAGTAATAAGCTGATTAGCGTAATTATAAGTTAAGTCTGCGCCAAGTTATGTAATGCCTGGAGGAAATTGCACGCATTGTTAGTCACAATCCAGCAATATTTAAAACATTAATACACGGAGATAGTCATGTTAAAGTTCCTGGCCAGTACCGCCGGTGTCATCTTTCTCATTGGCCTGCTCGTCGTTATCGGCCTCTTGATGCTGATATTCTAGGAGTCTGTCGGACTTAACACTGATCTATTGAAAATCCCGGGCTTTCGGCCTGTCCAATTGCATTGCGTAACCTTTGGTATAGCCGCCGAAGGAGCGCGTACGTGTGGTTGACCGGCAGACGGTGGGCTGCAATAGGCATTGGCCAGGTATTAGTCACTTTCCTTTTCATGGTCATTCAATGGCCCCCTATGCGCATCATGACCTCTTCATCGCCTTTGGCGGCATGCTGGTGCCAACTATCCTTGCCCTGACCGGGGCGGTGGTTAGGAGAATCTTAGGTGTCGCCGAAGCGGCAATCGGAATGGCTGGTGGCTACGTCCTCTTCTTCGCTCCCGCCAGCGTGATGATCAAGTTGCGCGTCAAACCTCGTACTTTTAGTGCGAGGAAGGAAAGCGCGAGGCGCGTCAGCGGCTCTATTGACAGGCTAAATATAGCACGCTAGTTTAGCTTTACGGCTACTGTCCTCCGCGCTTATCGCTATCGCTTTTACCCAACGCCCGAGCAGGCTGGCCAGCTTGCCAGGACGTTTGGTTGCGTCCGGTACGTCTACAACCACTTCCTGCG
>SKVX01000192.1 GCA_007129225.1 Halomonas sp. | reverse complement strand
CCAAACAAACGGGCTAGCCGAAGCGCCATTTCAGGGCTGACAGCACGGCGTTCACGCAACAGTTCATTAACCGACTGGCGAGAGACACCCAGAGACTCAGCCAGCCCCGCCACCGAAAGGCCATAGTCATCACCTCCTCAGTGGTAGTCGCACACTTCGACCTCATATGCATCGCCATCTTCAAAACGAAAACAGATACGCCACTGATCATTTATTGAAATCGCGTGCTGCCCCTGCCTGTTTCCGGAAAGCGGGTGAAGGCAATCGACCGCTCGCCCCTGAAGTCACCATGGTCCATGGCCAGCCACATCGCCATGCGTGCCGTGGCGATATCGTCCCCGGATTGGCGATATTGCCGATATGCCGCCTCGCGACATGCTTCCGTCATTGAGCCGCCAGGCGGCCCAGCTCAGCCCCTCGTACACCTCGCACTCGGACAGCAGGCTCTGGAACGAGGCGAGCGCCGTCTCCCACTCGCCCTGCTGGAGGGCCTCGTTGGCCCGTGTCAGGACCGCTTGTGCCGTGCTCGGCCTCATGGGGAACAAGCTCTTGGTCTTTCATTTCTTTTGGCTTAGCACCTGGGAAGCCGGGCTGCCAACGCCCCGCCGCCCTCGAACGGCACACCCTCAAGACCGCGCCCGGCGAAATCCGCAAGCAGATCAGCGCCGGGCACTCCATCCCACCCGACAAGCGCTGGTTCACCGTTCCCTTAACCGCCGACCCGCGCTGGGCGGAGGTGTCTCAGGCGCCGGGGGAATATTGCAGTTCACGCGGAACAGGTTGTCAGGATCGTACACTGCCTTGAGGGCAGCGAGACGCCGGAAGTTGTCCTCGCCTAAGCCGGTGCGCAGCTGGTGCTCGCCCTCCTCATTGAGTCCGCTGAAATTGAGATAGATGCGGGCTGCCGACCGACCGGCGATGTCCTCCCAGAAGCCGCGCGCCCAGTTGATGCAGCGCTCGTCATCTTCGGCCCGGTCCCAGACGGTGTCGATGCTCAACATCCATTCCATCGAACGATCGCCGAAGGCCGTGGCATCGGGCGCCACCCGCTGGACCGCGCCCCCCATGCGCCAAACAGAGAACAGCGTCGACTCGGTAGGACGCCGGGTGCCGTATGCGGCGATTGTGTCGATCAAGTCATCGTCCAGGGTGTCGAGGAACAGGGACTTGAAGTAGGCGCGATGCGCGCCCCAGGGAATCACCTCGTCGAAGAGCTGCTGTGCCTCGCAGTAGGGCAGTCGGCCAGAAAGATCGATCAGCGGGTCGGCGAGCTCGCGCAGCGGCTGCACGCGGCGTTCGCCCTCGGCCGCCTCTCCGGCCCACAGGCCTGCCACCGCAATGACCGGCTTGCCCCAGGCTTCCGGGGGGAATTCTGAGCTCTCCGGTAAGGTGGAGAACTCCACCATGGTGCCCTGGATGTCATCGGGGGCCGTGGCCAGGAAGTCCCGCCAGCCCCGCATCACCCGTGGCGCCTCCTCGGCATGGTAAAGGGTGGCGAGGAACATCACCTCGGGGCCGACCGGGTGAAGGCGGAACTCGAATGAGGTGATCACCCCAAAGTTGCCGCCACCGCCGCGTACGGCCCAGAACAGATCGGCGTTCTGTTCCGCGCTGGCGGTCCGCAGCTGGCCGTCGGCCGTGACCACCTGGACGGACAGGAGATTGTCGATGGTCAGGCCGTGGCGGCCGCGCAGCCAGCCGATACCACCACCCAGGGTCAGTCCGCCGACACCCGTCGACGAGATCATCCCGCCGGGAACCGCCAGGCCATGGCGCTGCGTCTCACGATCCACCGAGGCCCAGGTCGCGCCCCCCTGGACGAGCGTGCAACGCTGGGAGGCGTCGACCTGTACGGCCTGCATGGGCGACAGGTCGATCACGAAACCGCCGTCGCAGGAACCCATGCCGGCGGCGTTGTGGCCCCCGCCGCGCACCGCGGTGAGCATGCCGGTCGTGCGCGCGAAGTCGACGGCCGCCATCACATCCTGCTCATCCGTGCAGCGGGCGATCAGGGCTGGTTCAGGATCAAACATGCTGTTCCACAGCTCGCGGGCGGCATCGTAGCCCTCGTCGCCCGCCTGCAGCAGGGTGCCGCCCAGGCGGGCGCGCAGCGCCTCGATGGCCCGAGCTAAGTCCGGGTCTTGGTTCATCGGCTGACGTACGGGTATGTCTCTGTATGCCATGATTGCGTCCTCCCAAGAGGGTGTGCCACATTCACAACACCAGCCTCGCGACTAGCCGCGTCATGGCACAAGAGGCAAAAGGCCGATAACCGGGCCAAAAGCGACGGAGGGGCGAACATGACGGCGCAGGAGGAGAGTGGCTTACCGCGGGTCTGCCTGCTGGTAGCCGCCGAGACATCTCCTTCGGTGCTCTACGGCCTGATCGACGTCCTCGGATCGGCCGGCGTGGTCTACCCGGAGGTCACCACGGGACAGGCCGGCGCACCCATCTTCGAGGTTCGCGTGGTGGCCGCCAGCGCAGCGCCTTTCTACTGCCAGTCGAACATCCCCATCAACCCGGACTGCGCAGTGACCGACGCCGACGCCGAAGGGCCCGACGTGGTAATCGTTTGCGACATGTACCAGCCCATCGACCGCCCCCCACACGGCAAATACCCGCGCGAAATCGCCTGGCTGAAGCAAACGCACCGAAGCGGAGCCTTGGTGACCTCGGTATGCTCCGGGGCGCTGCTGCTGGCCGAGGCCGGCCTGCTCGACGGCCTCGATGCCGCCAGCCACTGGGCCTATCGGGAACTCTTCGATCGGCACTATCCCCGCGTGACGCTGCGTCAGGAACTCGCCCTCTGCCGCGATGCCGAGGCGCAGCGTATCGTGACCACCGGCGCGGTGACCGCCTGGCAGGACCTGGCGCTGTACCTGATCGCCCGCTACGCCGGCCGTGAGCATGCCGTGCAGACCGCCAAGGTCTTCCTGCTCTCCGAGCATGAAGAGGGTCAGCTTCCTTTCGTTGTGGCGCTTCCCACTGTTCAGCACGATGACGCCGTCGTCACCGATGGGCAACGATGGATCGCCGAGCACTATGCCAGCCCCAACCCCGTGGCCTGCATGGCCGAGCGAGCGGGACTGCATGTGCGCACCTTCTCGCGCCGGTTTCGTGCGGCGACAGGGCAGCGGCCCATGGCATACGTCCAGCGAATCCGGATGGAGGAAGCCAAGCACCTGCTCGAGACCCCAGCGCTGGCCATCGAGGATGTCGGCTACGCCGTCGGCTATCAGGATCCCGCCTCATTTCGTCGGCTGTTCCGGCGCCATTCCGGCATGACCCCCGCCGCCTACCGGCGGCGCTTCGGAGGACTCGGAGCCTGATCGGCGATAGCCATGACGCCTTGTTGCGGGAGTGGCTGACCACTTTCACCCCCACCGGCCCTCCTCATGGCAATAGCCTCTGGCTAATGCTGCCGGAGGGCCTGCGCACCAGGTACTGGAGCTGATCCACGACCGCCAGGATCGAGGCTATGTAGGCTACATCCTCGCCTGCTTCGATGACACCGCCGTCGCCGAGGCCCGACTGGAGAGGCTCTGCGAACAGGCCCGAGCCGGGGGGCACACGCCGCGTGAAGCAACAAGTGACGGTAGCGGGTTAACAGGCCGGGCTTAGAGACGTGCCCGAAGCCGCTCATCGTCATGCGGCGCACCTGGTATCTGGCCACTGATCTCGCCAGGCCCAGCAGCCGACAGGCGTCTCGCTGGCTGAGCCAGCCGCCTGTCACCAGGTGCTTCACCGCACGCTGCTTCGCTTCGGGTGTCACAACAAAGAATAATCTGTCAAGGGGGCTGAATGGCGAGGACGACTCCAATGAGTGACATCGGATAAATCCCGTGCTTCATAGATCAGTTCCCCAGGACACTTCGGCGCTCCTTGGCCAGCCCGCTGTAGCGCTCCGCCCACAGCGGGCCCAGGTATTCCTTGGCAAGCCCTTTCTCGCGACGCGGTGAAAGTCCCATGTCACAAAGGAGCCAATCCACGTAGTGCGCGATATGGCCGCCGATGAAATGCCCCCCCGGCTGCTCGGGAAAGACCCTGGCAGTCCACGCCAGCATCTGGTCGACGCTATGCTCCATGACCTCGCGCTCCGGCAGAGCCAGCTCGCCGCTGAAACACGCTGACAACCAGTGGGCGGCCACTTCCGAGGTCAGGGGCGTATTGCCCGAGGAAGCGTAGCCAATCAGCCCCATGCGCGGCTCGGCCGGCGGCAGAACATTGCGGTAAAGGCGAAAACGGCCGTCCGGTGCCACCGCTTCCCGCAGCTCCGGTTCCAGGAAGCCGATGCTGTTGCGCCAGCCGGTACCGCAAATGATGACGTCGGCAGCAATGGTCTCCCCGGTATCGAGCCGGATGTTCTCGCCATCGATGATGCGGTCGATCTCCGCGCGGCGGGTTATCACGCGGCCAGCACGAATACCGTCGTAGACCTCGGAACCAATCCCCTGGTGGTAGATGGTCTGGTGAATGGGCGTATCCGGCACCAGCGCCGGAGGAATCCGAGCCTGTCTGGCAACCAGCCGGCACTGGATTCTGCGATAGAGCCAGAGCAGCGGCAGAAGCGGCGTGCCCGCACGCCGCAGCACCGCTTCGCCGCGGGGCAGCGTGTGGTAGGCGGGGAACGTCACCATCTCCGTCACGCGGTTGAACACCTGGCGATCCACTCGCTTGCGCCCGAAGAAGTAGCGCGGCAGCATCCAGTAGGGCCGGCGGAAGACCAGCGTGCACTTCGCCGCCACCTGGCCGGCATAGTTCGCGCAGTCCAGTGCGGACTTGCCCGCACCGACCACGAGCACGCGGCGGTGGCGTAGTGCCTCCGGCGTCTGGCTGGAGTGCAGGACCGGCCCGGCGAACCGCTCGATTCCCCCGAACTGCGGCACGAACGGCTCGCTGTGCACGCCGTTGCACACCACCAGGAAGTCAGAGGTGACCGTTTCCGGCTCGGCAACGTCCCGCAGCGCCTGGATGGTCAACTCGAACCCCCCGTGCTCGCCATGCCGGCCGGACTCACCGCGGGCGACCGCGCACACCTCTGTTTCCAGGCGCAGGTGAGGTTGCAACCCGAAATGTTCCACATAGTCCTCGAGATAGGCGCGGACCTCGGCGGCGGTTGGAAAATCGCCGGTTTCCTCATCATGAGGAAAATCAGAGAATACGTACGTCTCACGCGGGTTGTTGGTGCTGAGCCCGGGGTAGGCGCGAGAGGGCGCCCACACCCCACCCACTGCCGGTTCCTTCTCGAACATGGTGACTTCGAAACCGTCTTGTTTGAGCACTTTTGCGGTGACCAACCCGGCCACACCGGCGCCGATGATCGCCACTCTCATAGCCCCTCCTCTCCAGCGCAGGCCGCGCGCGACCGCACCCGCCATGCGCCAGTCATGATCAACGCTCGATCCCGCACTCCTCGTCCAGGCGAGCGCTCTCGTCGTCATCCACCGGCAACGTCAGTCCTCCCTCCTCAGGGGCGTTGATGAACGTCGCCACCACCACGGCCTCCTCGCTGCTACTCGGGTTGAACGCGGTATGCACGTTGTCGCCACCGGGGTCGATGAACATCGTCCCGCCGGGATACGAACGCTCCACACAGTCGTCTGCGTAGACATAGACCAGCTCACCCTGCTGAACCCCGGCCAGGGCAAGCCCCGGGTGGGTATGCCACGGGAAGACAGCACCGGGCTGGATGGTGAACCGGAACACGGCGAACCGAGACGGATCGTCGAACTGGATCACCTCCTCCGATCGCCCCTCTGGCCGCAGCCGGATTTCCATGCTGGCCTCATCTGTCAACACGACACGTTCGGTGAGTGGCTCCGCCACGACCGGCTCGGGATTGTCGTCTGCCGCAGCCAGTGGCATACCGACTAACAACACAACACCGAAGATGCTTCCCGCCGAGGTGCGGTATCGACGGCTAAGCTCCGACTGCTCAGTCATCGCTTTCAACATGGTTCTTTCCTCCTTATTGCTTTCAACCCTGCGAAACAGGGCGGGACAGGCGTCCCGGGAGACGGGTACCGGCATGACAAGCATCGCTATATCTTTTTAAAGCACTTGAATTCTATATAGCATTCCAGCAAATTCTGTCAAGACCTTCCCGGGGGAACCACTGATGCGAGACTATCGACAGAATTGCGCCCTGGCCCACGCGCTAGACCTGGTCGGCGAACGCTGGACCCTTCTCGTAATTAGGGAGCTACTGCTCGGCCCCCGGCGATTCCGGGATCTGGAAGCGAACCTGCCGGGCATCGGTACCAACCTCCTCTCCCGACGCCTCCAGAGCCTGAGCCAGGCGGGAATCATCCAGCGCGACAGCAACGGCTTCGCTCCCTACCGGTTGACCGCACTCGGACGCGAGTTGAAACCGGCCATCGACGGCCTCATCCGATGGGGCCTGCAACTCGATCACCCGACCCGGGATGATTATGTGCATCGACCCGAGTGGGACGCACTGGCACTCTCCGCCCTTCTGGAAGACCCAGCCGCACCCGCCGCCCCCCGGGGACAATTCGAGCTGCACCTCGACGAGCATCCGTTCACCATCCTTCTGAATGCCTCTGGCACGACCGTATCGTCGGGTACAACGGAGCACACTCTCGCCACCATCCATTCATCAACGGGAAACCTCAAACATATTCGGCGCGAGGGCTTGTCCATTGCGGAGGCGGAAAAATATGGTTGGTTACACCTTTCAGGGGATCGTAAAAAGGCCGAACAGCTGTTAATGGCGCTCCAGATAGTAGAATCATAAGCCAGAATCGGCACGCGGCCAGCAGTTGGGGCTGGAGCGCACGCAATGCAGCCCGATACGGAGCACATGTGACCGGCGTGGATATTGCCTCGGGGCTGCTGGACGTGGCCGAGGACTTGTCCGCCCACATGCGGCCACCGATCCGTTTCCAGCAGGCAGACGCCGAACAGCCGCCGTTCGCGGATGGCAGTTTCGACGGCGTGATCTCCACCTTCGGGGTGATGTTCGCCGCCGACCAGGCACAGGCAGCCCGCGAAATGGCCCGGGTCTGTCGCTCGGGCGGGCGCCTGTCACTGGCGGTAT
>SKVX01000003.1 GCA_007129225.1 Halomonas sp. | reverse complement strand
GAGCTGTTCGAGAAGGACCCGAAGACGGAAGCCATCGTGATGATCGGCGAGATCGGCGGCACCGCCGAGGAAGAGGCGGCTGCCTACATCAAGGCCAACGTCTCCAAGCCGGTGGTATCCTACATTGCCGGCGTCACCGCGCCTCCGGGCAAGCGCATGGGCCATGCCGGTGCCATCATCTCCGGTGGCAAGGGCACTGCGGACGAAAAGTTCGCCGCCCTGGAAGATGCCGGTGTGCGCACCGTGCGTTCCCTGGCCGAGATCGGCGATGCCCTGAAGGACGTGACCGGCTGGTAATGGTCACGGCTTTCTCAGTCGCAAGCGGGGCGCCTTCGGGTGCCCCGCTTGCGTTCGGCCTGCGTTCGGGTGGAGCACATCAGGGGATCCAGCGGTCTGCGTTGAGGGGGTATTCGCTCGAGCGGGAGGCGATCCGCTATGCTCTGTCACAGCTGACTGCCCGATACCGGATCACTGAGGAGGCCCCATGGCCAAGGTACCTGCCGCCTATCAGGCGACCCGCGGCTCGATTCTCGACGTCGATCGTGACTTCTATGCCCGGCTGACCAACCCCGCTGGACGCGAGCGGGTCGAGGCGTTGACCGTGCCGATTCGCGATGGCCTGGCGTGGAAGGTGCCGGCGGGGCACGTGCTGCGGCTCTCGACCCTGGAAGGGCCTCAGGTCGGCGACTTCAATCTCTGGAGCCTGCACAACCCCCGGGAGCGTTTCTGGGCATCCCGTACCCGGCAGCTTCAACGTGCCCATGTCTCCACCTTTGATCGGCTCTGGTCGACGTTGCCCTACCTGCGCCCCATGGCGACCATCATCGACGACACCCTGGCCGGCTACGGCGTCGATGGCAGGGGTGTCGACGAGGAGGGCGGGCGTATCCATGACCTGCTGGGTACCCGCTGCGACCCCTACGTCAACCGGCTGCTCACCGGGGAGGATTTCGACCACCACTGCCACTCCAACCTGGTGCGTGCCGTGGCCCCCTACGGCCTGACCGAGTTCGATGTCCACGACGTGCTCAACGTCTTCCAGTGCACTGGGCTCAACGACGACGACCAGTACTTCATGAAGGCGTGTCCGGCGCAGGAGGGCGACTATCTCGAGCTGTTTGCCGAGATCGACCTGCTCTGTGCGCTCTCCTGCTGCCCTGGTGGCGACCTGTCGGTGGATCTCTGGGGCCCGAATGCACGCGACCCGCTGGAGACTTGCCACCCCATCGGGGTGGAGGTGTTTCGCCTGGACCCTTCACTGCTCCAGGGTTGGCAGCCGCCGGAGCCCTCCCCCTATGCCGGGGGCCATGGCCTGCGTGGGCCAGTCATCGACTGGACGGCGAAAAAGCGTGAGCTGGCGGCGCAGCATACAGGTCGCTGACGGCCCGGGGCATCGGGAAGGGGGCATCTAGGAAGAGTCACTGAGGCTCCGGTCGCGGCCCGCTCGCTTGGCCTTGAGCAATGCCTGGTCGGCTCGTTTCAGGGTGGTTTGGTGCGGCTCGCCGGGCCGATGCTGACACAGTCCGGCACTGACCGTGACCGAGATCGTCTGGTCGTCGGCGCGCAGCGTTACCGCAGCGAGGCGCGAGCGCAGTCGTTCCACGATGCTACGAGCTTCGGTGCGATCGGTGTCGGCCAGCAGGAGCAGGAACTCCTCTCCACCCCATCGGGCGCAGAGGTCGTAGTCACGCAGGGTTGCGCTCAACGTCTGGGTGATGGCCACCAGGACCCGGTCGCCGACATCATGACCGTGATGGTCATTGATGAGCTTGAAGTGGTCGATATCCAGCAGCGTCAGGGTGAAGCGGCGGCGCTCCCGGACAAATTCCTCCAGGCGCTCGAGGATCAAGCGGCGGTTGGGGAGGCCCGTCAGTGGGTCGTGGGTCGAGGCCTGGTGCAAAGCTTGATTGCGCTCATGCATGAGGGCCTGATAGCCATCGGAGATGCGCGACAGCTTGTGTTGACGACGCAGGGTGCGCTGGTAGCGCTGCTCGGTGACCTGTCGGGCCTCCATGGCCAGCGACTGATAGCGATCGGAAATGTCGATCAGACGCTGTATCTGCGCTTGCTGGTCGCGATGCTGCTGATAGAGGCGCTGCAGGGCGTCATGGAGCGGGTGACCGACATGCTCGGATGACTCGAGCAGGGCGGCAACCTGTGCCAGAAACGCTTCGTGCTCATTGTCCTTCATGGCTCGCCCCTGACAGGCGTGATGGCGAAGGGGTAGCTGCAATCCTCGCGAAACTCATCGGCCAGCTCGGCGATGCGCTCGTTGCGCGCATCGTAGTGCCAGGTGACCGAGACTGTGCGGCCCGTTTCGTAAGCCTCTTCCAGCAGGTCGAAGATATCCATCATCGCCTTCACGGAGCTGGTGTTCAGATAGACCAGTGCGAGTTCCAGGTGCAGGGGGCGCTGCTCGTCGGTGAGGAAGTGGCGAACCCAAAGAATCACCTGGTCGAAGAGTTCGTAGGAGTTCTCCGGATAGGAATCGCCCTGCATGGTCAGGCGTCCGCCTTGCCAGTCGCTGTGAATGGTCGGCGTAGACTGGCTGCCGGGAATGTCGAGATCGGAAATCATGGTTGTCATGGCAAGGGTCAGATCGTGGCTGTCAGGCTGAAGAAGCTGCGTTGATTCGGCAGCGGCTGTAACTCGGCTTGCAGGGGGCGGCTGGACTTCCGGGACATGTCGAGCAGGCCGAGGCCGGCTCCTCCATGGCCTTCGGCATCCCTGGGGCTGCGTAGCTGCTGCTTGTAGGCCTGCTTGAGCGCTTGTTTGTTCAGCAGGGCGAGCGCCTCGACAGTGGCAACCAGGCGCTCACCATCGTCCCGCTCGACCAGATTGCCTGCGCTAACCTGGTAGTGCCCCTGGCCGCTGTGGGCCACTGCCACCGTGGCCGCCGCCAATTCGTCGTCATAGCCCTGGCGGCGGGCATAGTGACGGATGTTCTGGGTCATCTCGATGTAGACGGCGAAGACGTCCATGGCCGCGGACGGCGCGGCTTCCTGGGTGTCGAGATAATTGCGCAGTGCCTTGCCGATCTCTTCGATCAGGCTACGTGATATGGGGCCGTTGAAGCACAGCATGATTCGATCATGCTGATAGCTCTCCCTCATACTCAGTAAATCCATGGCAATTCCTTGGCTTGCAATGCATCCCCTACCCGGGATCGGGGGGGCGTGGTGAAACGGGGTCGGGAGCTTCCAGTGGCGCGCAGAATATCAGCAGGGTGATATCGTCTCGTTGGCCGTGAGGGCCTCGATAGTCGTCCAGGGCCTGCTCGAAAGCCGCCAGCTGGGCATCGAGTGGCGCCGATGCCTGGGATCGCAGGAGCTCCTCGAAGCGACTGTTACCGAAGCCGAAGCCGTGGTCGCCCCCCGCTTGATCGAGAAAACCATCGCTGCACAGATAATAGCGCCATCCCGGATGCAGCGGTACGTGCTGGTTGCTGTAGCGGGCCGGGCGACGATGTCCCAGGGCACGCTTGTGACCCTTCACGCGCTCGAGTCGGTGGCCGTCACTGGCATAGAGATCGAGCTTGGCCCCGGCATAGGTCAATTGACGCTGAGCCGGGTCGATCCAGGCCAGGCCGATATCCATGTTGGTGGCGATGGAGGAGGGTAGTTGTGCCTCAGGCAGCAACAGGCGTGACTGCCGATCGATCTCATTGAGCAGGGCAGCCGGATCATCTATCCCCTCCTGGGTAACGGCGTTGTCGATAATGGCGCGGGCCAGCATGGTCATCATGGCACCGGGGACCCCGTGGCCGGCGCAGTCCACGATGCCGATGAGGTAACCCTGCGGCGCGGCGCGAAAGACGTAGAAGTCGCCGCCCACGGTATCGCGGGGTTTCCAAAGTACGGCGTAATACGTGGCCAGATGGTCGCTGAGTTCAGCATCGGGCAGGATGGCGCGCTGTATGATACTGGCGTACTGAATGGAGTCGTCGAGCTTCTTATGGGCGGCTGCCATGGCCGCATTTGCGGTTTCCAGCGCTTGCGTGCGTTCGCGCACCTGGGATTCGAGATTGCGCGTATGATCCGCCACCTGGCGGGCCATGTGCGAAAAGGCCTGGGAGAGCTCGCCGATCTCGTCGCGGCGTTCGGTGGGGAGTCGCGAGCGATAGTCGCCGCTGGCCATGGCACGGGCCGACAGCGTCAGACGCTGCAGAGGCGTCAGGATCAGGCGGTGAGTGGCATAGGCAAAGGCCGCCGTCAGGATTGCCAGTATCAGGATCAGGCCACCCACCAGGGGCCAGAACCAGCGCCCTTCGACAATGCTGGCGGCCTGCATGTCCAATGACGTGACTAAAAGCCACTGCAGTTCCGGAATGTAGCCCACCGACAACAGTCTCGGTTCGCCACCGATGTCCACGTTCAGGGTCCGGATATCGCCAGGCCGGCGTATTGCCCCCTGCATCGCCCGCCTGAGTTCGTCCCGCTGCTCGGCGTCGTCGATCAAGGACTGGATATGCTGCTCATTGTCGGTATCGAAGGGGTTGCCGCCCGCGCCGAGTGCGACACGTGCCTGGTCGGGGTGGGCTTGTATCATGCCTCGGGGATCGACGATCATCGGCGTGACCCCGGGGGCGCTGGCCCGGATGAAGTGTGCCAGGAAGTCGTCCAGGTCGAGTGCGCCACCGGCCAGGCCGAGCAGTTCGCCATTGTCGCGCACCTTGACGTTGACCCACAGCATGCTTCGCTGCACGACATGGTCGACGCTGATATCGATATCGTAGGTGGATGTGCTGGCCATGGTGGCGAAGTACCAGGCGTCCTCCGCTTCATCCCTGGAAAGTCGATAGCGGGGAAGTGGCTCGGCGTCGCGCCGGTCAGCGAAGTAGTAGTCGTGGGTGGCGTGGTCGATGATGAAATAGGCGTTGCTGCCGAACTGTTGACGGAAGCCTTCGGCCTCGGCCAGGAAGCGTGTGCGGCGCTCGGGATCGTCCGGTTGGCGTAGCCACTCGCGGGTGACCACCGAGTTGGCGAAACGCCGTGACAGGGCCAGTTCGCGGGACACGGGCGCAGAGATGCGCTGCATCTGCAGAAGGGTGTACTGCTCGGCATAGGCCGTGGCGAAGTGGCGGCGCACCTCATCGACGGCCTTCCAGCCGATGAACAGGGCTGGGATCAATGCCAGCAGGCAGGCCAGCAGCAAGGTGGCGACCGACTTGCCACGCAGTCCAAAATGTACTGCCATCGCGTTGGCTTCCCTGATTGGGTGGGCTCAGCCACCATTGTCATTCTTTTTCATTACCTTACCTTAAACCCTGCGTACACGCGGTGGCACTTTCGTCTCTCCTCCATGCCCGCTATGACGAGGCCCCCGGCAGACGATGCCCGCGGAGTCTCGTCGTACGAACGATTCTGGCGTTATTGACGGGTCGATGGCTCGCTACCAGGCGGGTCTTTTTTTCCGTGCACGTTGACTATTCATCGGACAGGCCTATTATACCATCCATGTGGATGGTATATGGAATCTATATGGATGTTAAACGGATTCCATTTGGAAGATAGTGTTGGTTGCTCCACCCCTTGGCTAACGAGGTAAAGCACATGAGCGTGCATGAACTGCGCCGCAAGTCCGGCGACTCCAGCGAAAAAATCACTATCAACTTGGGAGTGGTCGACCTGGGTCAGATCGACCTGCTGGTCCAGGAAGGGTTCTATTCCAATCGCACCGATCTGATCCGCACGGCCATCCGTAACCAGCTTTCGACGCATGCCGAGGTGGTCAGGGAGACCGTGACTCGCAAGGCCTTTGTGCTGGGGCTCGAGCATTACAGCCGCGAGGATCTGGAGGTGCTGCAGTCGGCGGGAGAAACATTGCAGATTCAGGTTCTGGGTATGGCCAGCATTGCCGACGATGTATCGCCGGAGCTGGCCCGAGCCACCATCGAATCGGTAGTCGTTCTGGGCGCGCTGCATGCCAGCAAGGCGGTCAAGGCGGCCCTGGCGGATCGAATCCACTGAATCAGCGAATCACCAGGGACATTGACGATGATCGACGCAACGACGACCCAACGAATGGAAGAAGCGACACGGCTGACCCGCGCCGGGAAGCTGCGTGAGGCCATGGCAATACTCCAAGGGGCGATGCCCGGTGGGCAGAGCGGAACGGGGGGCGTGGAAGCACAGGATGCCTTCGATTCTGCACATGACACATTCGGGGGGACCTGTCAGGTCATTGACGAGGAGGTGTCAGTGTCGAAACCAGCGTCTGCCGAGTCGGGTTCGTACCGGACAAGCACATCGTCAGCGGAAGGGGCGCCATCACCGGCGTTTAGTCATACCCCGCGTGCGGCTCCTGGGGCAATACCGGGCGGTGATATCGGGCTGCCTTCTGCCTGGCGCGACAAGTGGCGGCAGTTGCGTGATTCCCAACCCGAGCAGGCAGGGGGCTCCAACGAGACAGCACTGCCCGGCGCGTTCACCGCGGGTTGCTTTACCAACCATGCCGGCTCGCGCGATTACAAGCTGTATCTGCCCAGCGGCTATCACGGCCAGGCACTACCGCTGGTGGTGATGCTGCATGGCTGCACGCAGAACCCCGATGACTTCGCCGCCGGGACCAACATGAACCGTCTGGCCGAAGAGCAACGGTTTTGCGTGCTCTATCCGGCCCAGCCGGTGACCGCCAACAGTCACAGGTGCTGGAACTGGTTCAAGGCCGAAGACCAGCAGCGCGAGGGGGGGGAGCCGGAGATCCTTGCCGGCATGACCCGCCAGGTTATCGACACGTACGGGCTCGATGCGAGTCGGGTCTATGTCGCAGGACTATCGGCCGGTGGCGCCATGGCAACGACACTGGCGATGACCTATCCGGACCTCTATGCGGCGGTGGGCGTGCACTCCGGCCTGCCTCACGGCGTGGCCCGGAGTCTCCCCGATGCACTGGGGGCGATGCAGGGTGGCACAGGCCCCTTGGCCAACCCCTCATCGGCACGAGTGTCTTCATCGGTGTCGCGGGTGCCCGCCATCGTCTTCCACGGTGATCGCGACACCACGGTGCATCCTAGCAATGCGGATCGGGTTGCCGCTCAGTACGCCGCCTCGCGTGCAGCTGGCGAGTCGGCAAG
>SKVX01000147.1 GCA_007129225.1 Halomonas sp. | reverse complement strand
TCGGCAACAGCGATACCGCCGAGCGGATGTTCCAGCACGCACTGGAAATTCGCCCGGACGGCATCGACGTGAACTACTACTATGCCGCTTTCCTGGAGGATGAAGGTCGCCGCGAGGAGGCCCGCGAACATGCCCGGCGTGCCGTGGACGGCACGGCGCGCCCGGACCGCGAGACATCCGACGAGGCGCTGCGGGAAGAGGCCAGGGCCCTGCTGGCGACGCTCTGACCCATTCTCCCCGATGCCTTCGTTTCGCTGCCGTGCCGGTCATCCTGACCGCACGGCAGTTGGCATTTTAGGCCCCGGTCATGATAATGGTCGCCATTCGTCGATTGGAGAATGGCATGTCCAACAGCCACGACCAGAACTTCGACTACGACCAGAGTCGCGAGATCACGCTTCTCTCCGCATTTTCTGCGGACGATGTGGAGCTGCGCGAACGGCGCTGCCTGTATCAGGGCTTCTTTCGCCTGGAGGAGGTGCACCTTCGCCATCGGCTCTTCGAGGGAGGCTGGAGCGGCGAGGTGGTGCGTGAGGTGCATTGTCGTCATGATGCCGTGGGAGTGCTGCTCTATGACGTGGAGCGGGATTGCGTCGTACTGGTGGAGCAGATTCGCGCCGGTGCACTGGCCGACCCCGTGTCGCCCTGGAAGCTCGAGGTGGTGGCCGGCCTGGTCGAAGCGGGCGAGAGCCGGACCGAGGTGGCCCGCCGCGAAGCCGTGGAGGAGGCGGGTTGTTCCATCGACGAATTGATCGAACTGCATACCTACTACCCGAGCCCGGGTGCCTGCGATGAGCGGGTCACCCTCTATTGCGCCTTGGTCGATTCCAAGGGGTTGGGAGGGGTGCACGGGCTCGACGAGGAGCATGAGGACATCCGCGTTCACGTGTTACCGTTTATTCAGGCTTGGGAACTCCTGCAGGCTGGTCGACTCGACAATGCCATGTGTCTTATCTCACTTTACTGGCTGTCTGCTGAGCGAGCGTCACTGAGAGCAAGGAGGTAGCGTGGCTAGAACCGCCTATGTGACCGATCTGAAGAGTCTGCAGGGTGAATGCAGTGCCAACTACCTGCGCCTGATCCGGCTGCTCGGCGACCTGGGGGTGGGCGAGACCCGTCAGCTGGAGTTGACCGGGCGCAACGGCCGCTTCGGCGTCCTGCATCTGGAGGTGCTCGAGCAGGCGCCCTATACCACCATGGTGCGGGTCACCCAGAGCGGTCTCATGGAGGGGATCATCGAGCCGCCGCGCATGCGGGTGCATCTCTATCATGACGTACGCATGGCCGAGGTCACCGATTTTCAGCGCGAGCGCCACTTCGACGGCCGCTACCGCTACCCCAACCTGCGCATGTTCCAGCCCGACGAAAAGCTGCAGCTCAATCGCTTCCTTGGCGAGTGGCTGGCCCATGGCCTGGCCCATGGCCACCCCGCCGACCTGCCCGAACTGCCTTGAAGAGGGCGTTACCTTGATGAGCGAGCTGCCCTGATGCGCCTTGTCCAAATTACCGACTGCCACCTCCATGCCGACCCTCTTGCGCCCTCCCGGGCCGGCTTTCCCCTGCGCCAGCTCGAGGCGGTCGTGGACGCCGCCATCGGCGAACGTCCGGACCTGGTCCTGGTCAGCGGGGATATCAGTCAGGATGAGTCCGCGGCCTCCTATGAGCTGGCCCATGGGGTGTTGTCCCGCCTGAGCTGCCCCTGGTACTGGTTGGCCGGCAACCACGACCAGCCGCAGTTGATGCAAGCGGTCAAGGCGATCCACGGTGAGGTCGAGCTCGGCGGCTGGCGCCTGCTGGTGCTGGATACCTGCGTGCCTGGCCACGCCCATGGCGAAGTGGGGGAGTCGCGTCTTGCCGATCTGGTGGAGCGCTTCGAGGCGGATGACCGGCCCACGCTGCTGGTGATGCATCACCCGCCGCTTGTCCTGGGCTCGGAATGGCTCGATGCCATCGGCCTAAAGGACCGCGACGCGCTGTGGCGGGTACTGGCGGACTTTCCCCAGGTGAGGGTGATCCTTTGCGGCCACATTCACCAGGCGCTGGCCGCTCAGCGGCAGGGGGTTGCCGTCTACGGCACCCCATCCACCACTGACCAGTTCCTGCCCGGCTCGGTCGATTTCGCCATCGACGAGGCCTCGCGCCCCGGCTATCGCATCATGGATCTGACCGACGGTGAGTGGTTGACCTGGGTGGAGCGTGTCGATCTGTGATAGCGCAGCGTTATGCGCATATCGACTAAAAAGATAGGCAATCATTCTTTTACGTTATTATGGTTCCGGCGTTAACCTGTACCGCATGATCCTTATTGCCCTTTGTCATGCGAGGTACCCGGGCCGATGACTAGTCTTCATGCACCCGCGCGCGAGCCGGTCGCCCAGGCTGCCGCAACGACGCCGGCGTCTCTTTCGCCCCAGCGCCTGACCCATCTCCAGCAGTTGGAAGCCGAGTCCATCCATATCCTTCGCGAGGTGGCGGCGGAATTCAGCAATCCGGTCATGCTCTACTCCATCGGCAAGGACTCCTCGGTGATGCTGCACCTGGCGCGCAAGGCCTTTTATCCCGGGCCGCCGCCGTTCCCGCTGATGCACATCAATACCACCTGGAAGTTCCGCGAGATGATCGAGTTCCGCGATCGCATGGCAGCGGAGGTGGGCATGGAGCTGATCGAGCACATCAACGAAGAGGGGCGTGCGGCCGGCATCAACCCCTTCGACCACGGCTCCAGTGGCTATACCGACGTGATGAAGACACAGGCGCTCAAGCAGGCGCTGGACAAGCACGGCTTCGATGCCGCCTTCGGCGGTGCTCGGCGCGATGAGGAGGCCAGCCGTGCCAAGGAGCGGGTATTCTCATTCCGTGACAGGTTCCACCGCTGGGACCCCAAGAACCAGCGTCCGGAGCTGTGGAATCTCTACAACGCCCGGATCAACAAGGGCGAGTCGATTCGTGCCTTCCCGCTCTCCAACTGGACCGAGCTGGACATCTGGCAGTACATCCATCTGGAGCAGATCCCCATCGTGCCGCTCTACTACGCCGCGCCTCGGCCGGTGGTGGAGCGCGACGGCATGCTGGTGATGGTCGACGACGAGCGTCTGCCGCTGGCACCCGGCGAGGTGCCCGAGGAGAAGTGGGTGCGCTTCCGGACCCTGGGCTGCTATCCGCTGACCGGTGCGGTGGAGTCCAAGGCCGATACGTTGCCCGAGATCATCCAGGAGATGCTGCTCACCCGCACCAGCGAGCGCAGTGGCCGCGCCATCGACCACGACCAGGCGGGCTCCATGGAGAAGAAGAAGCGCGAGGGGTACTTCTAATGTCACACCAGTCCAACCTGATCGCCGAGAACATCGATCAGTACCTGCACGAGCACGAGAACAAGGACCTGCTGCGCTTCATCACCTGCGGCAGCGTCGACGACGGCAAGTCGACCCTGATCGGCCGATTGCTGCATGACTCCAAGATGATCTTCGATGACCACCTGGCGGCCATCACCCGGGACTCGAAGAAGAGCGGCACCACCGGCGAAGCTGTGGACCTGGCGCTGCTGGTCGATGGCCTGCAGTCCGAGCGCGAGCAGGGCATCACCATCGATGTGGCCTACCGCTTCTTCTCCACCGACAAGCGCAAGTTCATCATCGCCGACACTCCAGGGCACGAGCAGTACACCCGCAACATGGCGACCGGGGCATCGAACGCCAGCCTGGCGATCATCCTGATCGATGCCCGTTATGGAGTGCAGACCCAGACCCGGCGGCACAGCTTCATCGCCGACCTGCTGGGCATCAAGCACCTGGTGATCGCGGTCAACAAGATGGACCTGGTGGGCTTCGACGAGGCACGCTTCAACGAGATCGTGGCTGACTATCGCCGATTCGCCGAGCAGTTGTCGGCCACAGACATCCGCTTCGTGCCGATCTCGGCACTGGAGGGGGACAACGTGGTCAACCGCAGCGATCGCTCGCCCTGGTACATGCTGGATGGCAAGCCCGGCCCGGCCCTGCTGGAGTTGCTGGAAACCGTCGAGGTGTCGCGCGATCGCAACGTGGTAGACCTGCGCTTTCCGGTGCAGTACGTCAACCGTCCGAACCTGGATTTCCGCGGCTATGCCGGCACCCTGGAGGCGGGTGTGCTGCGCCCCGGCCTTGGGGTCAAGGTGCTGCCCTCGGGCAAGACCAGCCGCATCGAGCGGGTCGTCACCTTCGACGGCGACCTGGACGCGGCCTGGCCGGGCCAGGCGGTCACCATCACCCTGGAAGACGAGCTCGATATCTCCCGCGGCGATTGGATCGTCGCCGAGGATACCGATATTGCCCTATCCAACCGCTTCGATGCCGATATCGTCTGGATGCACGATCAGCCCCTGGCGCCGGGCCGGCAGGTGGATATTCGCCTGGCAGGGCACTCGGTCTCCGGCCAGATAGGCGCCATTCATCACCAGGTGGATGTCAACACCCTGGAGCGGCACGGTACCGACCAGCTCGAGCTCAATGCCATCGCCCGCTGCCGCGTCGAGCTGACCGCCGAGGTGGCCTTGGATCCCTACGAGCAGAGTCCCGGTACCGGCAGTTTCATCGTCATCGACCGGCTGACCAATGTCACCGTGGGGGCGGGGATGATTCGCGCTATCGTCGATGTCGATGCGAAGCCGAGCGGCGAGGTTGACTGGGCGGCCTTCGAGGCGGATCTTAACGCGCTGGTGCGCAAGCACTTCCCCCACTGGGAGGCGAAGGACGTGCGCGACCTGCTGACACGCTGATCGCGTCATCCTGCTGTCTTCGAAGCCCTGCTAATATAGCGGGGCTTCGTTCGTTCGGCTGCCGATTGGCTTTTCCAGCCCAATGGGTCGGAGGCCCGTTTCAGGCTGGGTCGGCGTGGAGCCCCCTGTTCGAGGTCACCGTCTGCTTTGAACTCGGTGCGCAATGCGCCACACTGGCCAGTAAACCTGCCGTTGGCTGGTCAGCGACAAGGCACACAGCGCAGGCCGGTGTCACATGGGCTGGACAGGGAGAGTCGTCATGCAGGTCGAACTGAGTGAACCGAGATCGCAGTCCGGGTACGTCGCCTGATGGCGCCTCGCCAATCCCCGAGAAGGATTCGTCGCCTGCTTCGCGCCATTGCCAGGCCGATGAAGAGCGATCGCGGCCGTGGCGGTGCCGTCGTGCACCCCTATCGTGGCTATGGCTCCATCCGGGAGGCATTCCTGATGGGGCGTGTTTTTCGCCAGGCGGGCCTGGGCCGTATCATTCCTCGCTATGGCGCCCTGCGTGATATCGCTGATGTGGCACGACGAGTCGTGCGGCGCGGGCTGCCGGATGTGAAGGTACATGTCACCCTCGGTGGCAACGACATCACCGTGACCACGGATCGCGACGGCTATTTCAATGCGAAGATACCGCTGCATACCCCGCTGCCCCTGGATACCTCATGGCATCGCGCCGACCTTCACGTCGTGACTCATGACGGGGCGGAGCCCATCCACAGCTTCACCGATGTCTATATTCCTCCGGAAGACACCGACCTGCTGGTCATCAGCGATATCGATGACACGGTGATGTATACCGGCGTGGCGAACAAGCTGCGGATGCTCTACCGGCTGTTCGTCAAGCCGGCGCATCAGCGAACCGCCTTCCCCGGCGTGGCCGCCTTCTACCAGGCGCTCTATGTTGGCGAGAGTGAAGCGGCCCGCCGCCCGATCCTGTATGTGTCGCGGGGCCCCTGGAGCATCTACGAAATGCTCGAGGAGTTCTTCCAGATCAATGACATCCCGGTGGGGCCGATTCTGTTCCTGCGTGAGTGGGGGATCACCTGGCGAAAGCCCTGGCCGCGCCGCGCCGAAGAGCACAAGTACGCCTTGATAACCCGCATGCTGGACCTGTTCGAAGACTTGCCCTGCGTGCTGATCGGCGACAGTGGCCAGCATGATCCCGAAGTCTACACCCGCATCGTCAAGGAGCATCCGGGGCGGGTGAAGGCCGTCTACATCCGCCGCATCGACAGCCAGGCAGACCGCGAGCGCGCCATCGATGGCCTGCGACAGGAGATCGCCCATACCGACTGCGAGTTGCAGCTCGCCACCGATAGCGTGGCGATGGCAAAGCATGCCCGTAACCGGGGGTTCATCTCCGAGAGCGGGCTGCAGGCGGTGTGTCGAGACTCCTGCGACGATTCGGACTAGCCTGGCAGCGGGGCTGGGTCGTGCCATGCGGGTTTCAGCCCTGCCTATCCTGCGCCGTGAAACCCGCTCTGGTACGCTTTGTCCAATCCTGAGACGCCGTGATCGGCCTTGCCGGAGTGAGACCCTCGATGATCGTGCTACTGATCGCCATGCTGCTGGCCATCTTCCTGCTTCCCAACGCCTGGGCCAAGTGGGTGCTGGCGCGTCACTCCCGGGGCCGGGACGACTATCCCGGGACCGGCGCCGAACTGGCCGAACACCTGCTGCGGCGAATGGGCATCGAGGGGGTACAGGTGGAGCTGACCGAACAGGGCGATCACTACGATCCTGAAGCGCGGCGGGTGCGGCTCTCCCGTGATCATTACGAGGGGCGCTCCCTCACCGCCGTGACGGTAGCGGCCCATGAGGTAGGGCATGCGATCCAGCACCATCAGGGGTATGCGCCACTGATCGCCCGGTCCCGTCTGGTGGGTGTGGCGCAGAAGGCCGAGAAAATCGGCGCACTGCTGATGATGGCGGCACCCTTCCTGTTCATTCTGACGCGCCTGCCGGGGGGGCTCGCCATCGTGGTGGCGGCGGCGGTGATCAGCTTCGGCACGGCGGCCCTGGTGCACCTGGTGACCCTGCCGGTGGAATTCGATGCCAGCTTCCAGCGCGCCCTGCCGCTGCTGACGGACTACGTGCCTCCCTACGACATGCCGGGTGCCCGGCATGTGCTCACCGCCTGCGCCTTTACCTACGTGGCGGCATCGCTGGCCAGCATCCTGAACCTGGGGAGGTGGCTCGTCATCCTGCGCCGTTGATGGGGCCGGTATCCAGCCGCTTACATACTGTGGCTGGCTATCACGGACGGTTGGCCATCACCACCGCCCGGCGCGGCGAGGGATAGCCCTCCCGGGTTCGC
>SKVX01000171.1 GCA_007129225.1 Halomonas sp. | reverse complement strand
TATTGTGCGCGCCACTATCGCCGCGGCCGCGAGGTCATGGCACGCCTGGGCATTTCGCACCTGGCACACCGACCCCTGGGCGAGCTTTCCGGCGGCCAGCGCCAGCGCGCACTGATCGGCCGCACCCTGATGCAGGAAGCCGAGCTGCTGCTGCTCGACGAGCCCTTTGCCAACGTGGACAGCGAAACCGTGGATGTACTGATGACGGTGCTGCGAGACATGGCCGCCAACGGCGCCACCCTGATCGTGGTACTGCACGACATGGAGCAGCTCTCACGCCTGGCCGATGAGGTCGTGGTACTGGCCAATGGCCACGCCCACTGGACCTCGCCCCAGGCGATTCTCGAGGGCCACGCCCCCGTTGCCGGCACCGCCCGACTGACGCTGGGTATCCCGGGGGTCAGCACATGCTAGCGCTTCTCCATGAGTGGCTGATCGCCCCCTTCGACTACGGCTTCATGCGGCGCGCCGCAGTGGGCAGCCTGGCCCTGTCGCTGGCGGCACCTCCCATCGGGGTGTTCCTCATGCTGCGGGGCATGAGCCTGATCGGCGACGCCATGGCCCATGCCATTCTTCCCGGTGTCGCACTGGGGTTCCTGCTCGCCGGCTTTTCGCTGCCGATCATGAGCCTGGGCGGCGTGCTCTCGGGGCTGCTGGTGGCCATGCTGGCGGGCAGTGTGTCGCAGATGACCGGCCACCGGGAAGACTCCGCCATGGCCAGCTTCTTCCTGATTTCGCTGGCGGCCGGGGTGATGCTCGTTTCGCTGGGCGGCAGCAGCGTCGACCTGACCCATGTGCTGTTCGGCTCGATCCTCGCCGTGAACACAACCGCCCTGATCCTGATCGCGGCGATCAGCAGCGTGATCGTGATCACCCTGGCGTTCATCTTCCGCGCCCTGGTGGTGGAGTGCCTCGACCCGCTGTTCCTGCGCGGCCAGGGCATGCATGGCGGCCTGGTACACGGCACCTTCCTCGGCCTGGTGGTGCTCAACCTGACCGCCGGCTTCCAGACCCTGGGCACCTTGATGGCAGTGGGCCTGATGATGCTGCCGGCTACCACCGCCCGCTTCTGGAGCAAGCGCCTTGAAGGGCTGATCGGCATTGCCATCGTGCTGGCCATGATCGCCAGTATCGGCGGGCTGCTGCTGTCGTATCACCTCAGCATCCCCTCGGGCCCTGCCATCATCCTGCTGGCCGGCGTGGGCTACATGCTCTCCGCCCTGTTCGGCCGCCATCACAGCCTGATCACGCGACTACGCCGACGCGCGGCACCGCTGGGGGCTCCCGAGCCTCACTGACCACTGCATATAGCCTGACAACATACCAAGGAGTACTTCATGCGTACTATCAAGCCCTCCGCCCTGATGATTGGCGCCACGGCCATGCTCGCCCTGCCGGCCGCCTTCGCCGCCGAGCGCGTACAGGTCGTCACCAGCTTCAGCATTCTGGCCGATATGGTCGAGAACGTGGGTGGCGAACACGTCGAGGTGAGCTCTCTGGTTGGCCCCGACAGTGATGCCCACGTCTTCTCACCCAGCCCCCGTGACGCCCGCAACCTGGCCGATGCGGACCTGGTGGTGTTCAACGGCCTGCTCTTCGAAGGCTGGATGGAGCGCCTGATCGATTCCAGCGATTACACCGGCCCGCTGGTGACCGCCAGCGACGGTATCGACAAGCTCGATTACCACGGCCATGAGCACGACGAGGCCCATGGCCATGACGATCATGATGACCATGGACACGATCATGATGATCACGGCCACGACGACCATGGCCACGATCATGACGATCACGGCCATGACGACCATGGGCGCGACCACGACGATCACGGCCATGACGACCATGGGCACGACCATGATCATGCGCATGGTGAGCACGATCCCCATGGCTGGCAGGACCTGGCCATGGGCCAGGTCTATGTGGGCAATATCCTGGAGGGTCTGATCGAGGCCGACCCGGACAACGAAGCCGCCTACCGCGAGAACGCCGAGCGCTACATCAACGAGATGCAGGCCACCGATGACGAGATTCGCCAGCTGATCGGCGAGATTCCCGCCTCCACCAGCGTGATCACCGGCCACGACTCATTCGGCTACTTTGCCAATGCCTACGGCCTGCGCTTCCTCTCGCCGGTGGGCCTCTCCACCGAGGCCGAGCCCAGCGCCGCCGACATGGCTCGGCTGATCGACGTGATTCGCGAGCAGAACGTCAAGGCCCTGTTCCACGAGAACATGACCAGCCCGGCGATCATCAACCAGCTGTCGGAAGAGACCGGCCTGCCCATCGCCGGGACCCTCTACTCCGACGCCCTGGCCGCCAAAGGCGACGCCAGCACCTACCTGGGCATGATGCGTCACAATGCCCAGGTGCTGCATGACGCCCTGGCCGGCCATGACGATCACGGTCATGACCATGACGACGACCATGGGCATAGCCACAGCCATTGATCGGCCGATAACCAACGCGCCGCCAGCGGTTGCGTAATCCACAGCGGGGGCGCCAATGGCGCCCCCGCTGTCTTGGTAGGCTGCCTGGCCCTCTCTTTCCCTTCAAACAGCGGCTTTACGCCTGCCACCCCCTGAGAAATCGTGGCTGAATCTGTCTTTCCGCTTTTTCGCAGCTGCAGCACCCTCACCGAAGGCAACACCCTACCAATCTGTTTAATATGAATTTATTTTTCAGTGCAGTCGTATCACTCTATCCCAACCTCTCTAATACCAAAGACTAGCACCCGAAAGAGGCGAAAATTTTGGCACGAAGTGCAAAATATGTGGCGCGATACGTATAACCGCACTGCAGGTTTCCACTTACCATGAAATGGCGTCGAAAATACCCTGAGCCACGCCGTCCACAGCCGGCCAACACCTTACGCACAAAAGTTCACACGAAAGCACACAGGTTATCCACAGATTGGGTGCCTCGAGTCAACAAGCGTCGCCTGCGATAGGAGCTCTACGCCTGAGCATGAGTACTTCCGATGACGACATGGTCGCCCTGTTTCACGACATGATCCGCCGCTGCCTCGAGCAAGAGGTCGCGCCACACTACGAGGCATGGGAAGAAGAGGGCGTGATGCCACGCTCGCTGTGGCACCGGCTCGGCGAGGCCGGTCTGCTGGGCATCGACCTGCCGGAGGAGTACGGCGGGGCGGGGGCGGACTTCGCCATCACACAGTTCGCCCTGGAGGAGATCTCACGTCAGGGCTTCGGCGGATTGGCCAGCGCCTATAACATCCACGCCAATATCGTCATGCCCTACCTGCTGCATGTGGGCACTCCGTCCCAGCGGGAGAGATGGCTGCCGGCCATGGCCCGGGGCGAGGTCATCGGTGCCATTGCCATGACCGAGCCCAATGCGGGCAGCGACCTGGCGGCGATGAAGACACGCGCCAGCCGCACCAACAACGGCTGGCAGCTCGACGGCGCCAAGATCTTCATTACCAACGGCCAGGTGGCCGACATGGTGATCGTCTGCGCCAAGACCGACACCAGTGCCGGCGCCAAGGGGGTATCGCTGTTCCTGGTGGATACCTCGCTGCCCGGCTTCTCACGGGGCAAGCCGATCAAGAAGATCGGCCAGCAGGCCAGCGATACCGCCGAGCTGTTCTTCGATCGGCTGCAGCTACCCGCCGACGCCCTGCTCGGGGACGAAGGCGCCGGTTTCCGCTACCTGATGCAGGAGCTGCCCCGGGAGCGACTGGGGGTGGGCGCCCAAGCGCTGGGTTCCATGGAGGGCGCCCTGGCGCTGACCCTGGACTACGTCAAGGAGCGCCGCGCCTTCGGCCAGGCGGTGGGTGACTTCCAGAACACCCGCTTCACCCTGGCCGAGGTGCGCGCCCGAATCGACATGGGCCGTGCCTACTTCGAGCACTGCGTGACGAAGTATCGCCGCGGCGAGATGAGCAGCACTGATGCCGCCATCCTCAAGCTCCAGCTTAGCGAGATGCAGTGCGACAACATCGATGCCTGCCTGCAGCTTTTCGGCGGCTATGGCTATACCCGGGAATATCCGATTTCGCGCTTCTACGTTGACGCGCGAGTCCAGACCATCTACGCCGGGACCTCGGAGATCATGAAGGAAGTGATCGCGCGCTCGCTGCTCGGCAGGGGCACCGCTCCGGCCTGACACGAGGCCACGTCCAGGACACTGCGCTTCAGGAGACACCACATGCTGTTCGATTCAGTCGTCATTCTCGACGGGGCCCGCACCGCCATCGGCAGCTTCGGCGGCAGCCTGGCCGGCCTCGCCCCCCATGAGATGGGCAGTATCACCGCCCGCGAGGCAATCCGGCGCGCCGGTATCGAGGCTGAGGCGATCGATCACTCGGTGTATGGGCACATCATTACCACCGGCCCCCAGGACGCCTACCTGGCCCGCCATATTGCCCTGGATGCCGGGGTGGCCCAGGCCGCGGCGGCCTTCAACGTCAACCGGCTCTGCGGTTCCGGCGTGCAGGCGTTGATCTCCGCCGCGCAGCAGATCGCCCTGGGTGACAGTCACTTCGCCCTGGCCGGGGGCGCCGAGTCGATGAGCCGTGGCGCTTACCTGCTCCCGCCCCAGGCCCGCAACGGCCTGCGCATGGGGCACGCCGAGGTGACCGACCTGACCCTAGGCGTTCTCAGCGACCCCTTCGGCAGCGGCCATATGGGCGTCACCGCCGAGAACATTGCTAGCCGCTTTGGCCTGAGCCGCGAGGAGGTCGACCAGTTCGCCCTGGAGAGCCACCAGAAAGCCGCCCGCTCCATCGCCGCGGGGCACTTCGACGGTCAGATCGTCCCGGTCACCGTCAGGCGGGGACGCGAGGAGTACCGCTTCGATCGAGACGAGCATGTCCGCGATGGCGTGACCCTCGCCGACCTGGCCAGGCTAAGGCCCGCCTTCCAGAAGGAGGGGCTGGTCACCGCCGGCAATGCCTCCGGACTCAATGACGGCGCCGCTTCGCTGGTACTGGCCCAGGCCGACGAGGCCAGCAGGCGTGGCCTGACACCCCGGGCACGGATCGTTGCCGGCACGGTCGCCGGGGTCGAGCCGTCGCTGATGGGGCTGGGGCCGATACCCGCCGTGAAGCGCTGCCTCGCCCAGGCAGGGCTAACCATCGGCGACATCGACGTGATCGAATCCAACGAGGCCTTCGCCGCCCAGGCCATGGCGGTGGCCCGTGAGCTGGACTTTCCCACCGAACGCCTCAACCCCAACGGCGGTGCCGTGGGCCTCGGGCACCCGGTCGGCGCCACCGGGGCGATCCTGGTGCTCAAGGCCCTGGCCGAACTGGAGCGCACTGAGGGCCGCTATGGACTGATCACCCTGTGCATCGGCGGGGGGCAGGGTATCGCGCTCCTGGTCGACCGCAAGACCTGAGCGATGAAACGAAGCCATCGGCTCATGCTAGATCGACCTTTCCGGCCACCGGCTTCTGAGCCACTGTTTCAAAGAGTCGATATAACCATTGTTGCTTAGCAACAGAGTTGGTTACTGTAAATCAGCGATAAAAAAGGTCTGAGGCACTGCGACAAGGCAAGCCATTCCCGCTTTGCGCAGCCAGGTCATTCACGAGAGGCCGTTCATGTCTAATGTTGATTATTACAATAACAAACCTTGGGTGAGCTACTACCGAACCGCCCAATCTGGGGCGGATCAATCGGGTGAAGCGCCTGCCAGTCACCATCGTCACGACAACCTGCCGGCGCTCATTCAGGCGGCTGGGGAAACCTACCGTCAACAAATCGCCTTCACCACCTGCATGCCCAACGGCATGAATGGTCGCCTGACCTACGGCGAGGTCGATGAAATGTCGGATGCCTTCGCCGTGTATTTACGCGAGTGCGTCAAGCTGGAGCCCGGCACCCGCGTGGCCGTTCAGATGCCCAACTGCCTGACGCTGCCCGTTGTTGCCTTTGGCATCCTCAAGGTCGGCTGTATCCTGGTGAACGTCAATCCGCTCTATACCAAAAGGGAGATGGAGCACCAGTTCAATGACAGTGGTGCGCAAGCACTGGTCATCGTCGACATGTTTCTCGACAAGCTGGAGGCGATCATTGAACGGACGGGCATCAAGCAGGTGGTGGTCACCTCTATTGCCCAGTGGTTCCCCCCTGTGGTGAAGGGCGTGTTGGAACTGGTGCTCAAATATTGGAACCGGGTACTCCCCAGGCACTCGCTGAACGTCGATACCATCGATCAGGCCCTGAGCAAGGGACGAGAAGCGAAGGCCGCCAACCGTATCGATGTAAGCCAGTATTGGCAGCACCTGGGCCGGTCGGATACCGCCTTGCTGCAATATACCGGAGGCACCACCGGGGTCAGCAAGGGCGCCGAGCTGACCCATGGCAACCTGATCAGCAACCTGGAGCAGGTGGATTCTGTCGCCGGTGGTCACATCGCGCCGGGCAAGGAGTGCATCCTCACGGCGCTGCCGATCTACCACATCTTTGCCTTCACCGTTAACCTGCTGGCGTTTTACCACAAAGGGGCGCACAACGTTCTTGTGCCCAGCCCGCGGCCCATCCAGAACTGCCAGCGCGCTTTCGACAACTACCCCATCTCGTGGATATCCGGCGTCAATACGCTCTATAACGCTCTGCTGAACGAAGAGTGGTTCACCGTCTATCCCCCTCCCTCGATGAAGGTCGCGCTGGCCGGTGGCACCGCGCTGCACAAGGCTGTCGCCGAACGCTGGCGCGCGGTGGTCGGCAGCCCCATTGCCGAGGGCTATGGGCTGACGGAAACCTCTCCGGTCATCTGTTTCAACCCCATCGGCCAGGAGCGTCCCGACTGCATCGGCATACCCGCACCGCAAACCGATGTGCGCCTTGTCGACGAGCAGGGCGAGCCGGTAGCGGTCGGTGAACCGGGTGAAATCATCGTGCGCGGGCCTCAGGTCATGAAGGGGTACTGGAATCGTCCCGAGGAAACCGCCAGTGCCATCAAGGATGGCTGGTTCTACACGGGCGATATCGGTGTCATGGCGGAAGACGGTTATTTCAAGATTGTCGATCGCAAGAAAGACATGATCCTGGTCAGCGGCTTCAACGTTTACCCCAATGAAGTCGAAGACTGCATCGCCCGTATTCCGCAGGTGCAGGAGTCAGCGGTCATTG